>JAAYTG010000129.1 GCA_012518075.1 Clostridiales bacterium
AGAGTTTGGAAGATTATTTTCTAATTCTTCCTTTACTTCTCCTATATGACTATCAAGCTGCAGCCTCAGTCTGTATTCACCCTCTATATTCTCCATCAATTCAGTCACTCTGCCAAGCTTTACAATCCCCCCATTTACAATAAAAGCAATCCTATCACAGATTCGTTCTGCCTCTTCAATATAATGGGTAGTCATCAAGATAGTTTTACCTTGTTTTTTTAAGTTCAAAATAAGTTCCCTTATTTGCCTTGTACTTTCAACATCTATGCCTGTTGTTGGCTCGTCTAAGAATAGGATTCTGGGATCATGTATAATTCCTGCAGCTATTGTAAGCTTTCTCTTCATTCCCTTTGAATATGTTCTAAAAGGTCGTTCTCCTGCCTTGCTTAAGTTAAATTCTTCTAGCAACCGCCTTGCCCTTCTTACAGCCTCTTTTTTGCCTATCCCATATAAGGCAGCAGCAAAACAAAGATTGTCAAAGCCGCTCATTTCATCATATAAATTATTTTCATCAGGAATAACCCCTATAATCCTCTGAACCTTTTTAATATCTTTTACAGCATCAATACCATCAATCCTAATATGGCCGCCGGAAGGTCTAGATAATCCTATCATCATATTGATTGTTGAAGTTTTGCCTGCTCCATTTGGGCCTAATAATCCAAGTATTTCGCCTTGTTTAATGCTAAAGGAAATTCCATTAACTGCTCGTAAATTGGCATATTCCTTTATAAGATTTGTAACATTTACGATTTCCACAGCTATTTAATCACCCTTCCTCTCCTTCTTCATGAGGACAAAATGTCTTAACTTTGTTAGAACACCTATGACTACTTTCTTGTAGATGACACCTCTTCTGCTCAGAAGACTCACATCCTCGGTTTTGAGGATTGCAAGACTCTCCTTCAATTTCAGCAAGTTCCTTGATTTGTATAGAAAGCTTTTCTAATACATGACGATTTACATTATAATGCATATAATAGCCTTTTTTGACTCCTACCAGAAGACCCGCTTCCTTTAAAACCTTTATATGTTGGGATATTGCGGATTCCGATAGGCCAAGTTCCCTTGACAATGCCCTAACACAATAGTTGTGTTGTAGTAACAATGTAACAATTTTGAATCTGCTTTTATCAGCTATGGCTTTTAGTAGCTTTGTTATTTCCATAATTGATATCTACCCATTCAATTAAGTCATGGCTTAATTAAAATATACATTTAACTTTTGATCAAGTCAATGCTTAATCAAATATAGTTAATAACTGGTAAAGAGGTTGCAAGTGAGATTCCTTAGACAAAAAATGGATACTAGGGTTCATTTGCCCTAATATCCACGGAATTCCTTTATTTATAATGGTCCTTTATTTCCTTATTATAGTGGATTCTAAAATGTAGTAGGTCATTGTCTTAGATATTATTTAAAAAGCGATAACAAGCCCACCCTGGTTTGCATAAACGCTGCTTGCACCAGCTGTCCTAACTATGACTATCTCCTTAAAGTTATATCTCTTTAGCACTTCTTCTTTGAAGGCTAAGGCCTTTTCCAAACAGTTACAATGGGCTATTCCCAGTATCTTATCTTCTAGATTATGGCCCTGTTCTCCGATTATATCCACCAATCTCTTTAGAAGCCTTCTTGCTCCTAATACCTTTTCCTGAACCACAATATCCCCGTCCTTAGACCCCATTATAGGGTTTACCGACATTATTGAAGAGACCTTTGCTACTATGTGACTGATTCGGCCTGACTTGGCTAGATTATCCAAATTCTTCACCGTCAAGAAAGTCTTCATCTCACTGATATAGGTATTTACCTTTTCTACAATTTCATTTTCCTTTAATCCCTTATTAATCAGGTCCGATATCTTTAGACTAACTAGGGTCTCACCTATAGATGCGCTGAGGGAGTCAAATACATAGATAAACTTTTTCTCTATCTCCTCAAGGAAAATATCCTTTGCCAAAACAGCACTTTTATAGGTGCCGCTTAGTTTGGAGGAGACAGTAACCACAAATACGCTCTTTTCCTCTCCCTTATACTGGTCAATAAAATCTTGTGGTGAAGGACATGCAGTTTTGGGAGCCTCAGGAGATTGCTTCATATCCTCCATTAGACTATCAATGTCTAAGTTACTATCATCCCTATACCCCTTATCCCCTATCTGTATGGTTACAGGTACCAGCTTTATCTTGGTTCTCTCTTGGATTTTCGGACTGACATCACAGCAACTATCTGCAACGATTCTCATAAACATTTAACTCTCCCTTATTAAAATTGTAGCTTTATCTTATTATAGATTGACCCAAACTGCAAACGAAATGTTGCAGCTATAGCTTCATAAACCCTTCAGCTTCAAA
>JAAYTG010000130.1 GCA_012518075.1 Clostridiales bacterium
CCATCCTTTACTGCTATCCTGCTTAGTTCCGGAATATAGTCTTCATGCTGGCGTAATTTATGAACCAGGTAATGCTCATCACACCCAGGCCTGTACTTATTCCAAAATGCGCGTTGTGTCATTAACTCCACATCATACCAATCTGATTCTTTTTCCATTCTAATCTCAATTTCTTCAGCAGTTAACCTTTTCTTTTCTTCCGGAAACCACCCCAGTTCCAGTCTTACTTCTTTTCTTCCTAAGTCATTATTGCTATAGCAGCAGGTATCCAAGCCGATCAGGGAAAAACCTTCATGCAGGTAAAAATCTACTGCATTACTATTGCACGATTGTGTTTCTAATATTATGGCCCGCCTGCGCTCTAACCTTGCTTGTTCTTTTGCAATCTCAATCAGAGCATGACCTATTCCCTGCTTTTGATACTTATCTGCTACCCAAAGCTCTGTTATCCGTAGGCGGTTAGACCATGATTCTGGATTTGTCTCCATTGCAGCTACTAGCTCATGGTCAATTAGCACTCCCCAAGCAAAGGCCTTGTCCCAGTGATCCTCATAAAGCTTATCAGGAAAATTCTTTTCTTCTGGTGTATGGGTTATTGGTTCTTTAAGATCTTTCTTTTGAATGTCAATAGCAAAGCCATTATCTCTTTTCTTTACCGAGACATCATAGTACTTATCTGTCGTATATTTGATTGGTATTACAGTACCCTTCCATTTATCTTTAGGTAAGTGTACAATTTCATATTCCATGTCTTCATACCTCTACTTGCATTTAGATTTGCAATACTCAAACAAGCTCCTTCTATGGTCTTTACATTATATTCTTTTATACTTGCCTTCAAATTTATCGACAATGAACTCCTTGAAAGCATCAGTATTATCTATATCTTTTTTCCTTACCAATGATGCTTGGTTTGCTGTCAAATAGAATATAAAGTAGTCTTTACTTTCTATTAAGAAATGAAACTGATCATACCTCAGTTCACCTGTTGACTTAAGTTCCTTATTCTCCATAAGGATTCTATCATCATAAAATTTTAAAGTATTAATACTATCAAAGGCACCCGTTTTATCTGTCTTTACCCGCTGGGCATTTTTTCTTTCAATTTTAAACAAAACAACGGCAATAGCTAGTGCAAATAATAAGATCCAACTAATCAGGAATTCTATTAAAGTAATACTATAGCGGCGAGAGTTAATCACTATACTTCCCAGTAAAGCGATTAGGCCCAGCATAGGAATTATAGCCTTATTCCTCCTGAAGGTGGCAATGTATAAAAACTTCCTATAATCCTTTTTTGTCATTGTTGTATTTATGATGAATTTCGCGTTCCCCATTTTTATCCTCCCATGCTGATAAGTAAATACTTATTTTCTGTTTTTATATTGATATATGCTTCCCTTTAAGGAGTATTCACTCAAACTAAACTTGGATAAGGACGAAACCTATTTATAAAAGCTATGCAAAAACCAAGCCTTTGTATATGTTGCATTGAAGGATTCATCCTTGCCGTCTATAATGACCGAATAAACCGATATAAGTCTTTTGCAGTATAAACTACACCAGTATATTAGATTTATTAGTGCCAGCAGGGTTGCAGCAGCTATATTATAGGGCACAAAAGGCAGTGCAATATATAGTCCTATCCAAAGAACCAGAGAAGCCAAAATCACTATAACTTCAAAGAGAACAGTTTCGGCACTGTTTCTGTTTTTTATGTAGGTTCTCATCATGTCGATCTTCTCTTTTTTTCTCTTGCTCATAATCGCTACATTAGGCATGTTCTTCTCCAGGGTTTTGTAAAAAATATGCTGGACCAAATCCTTTGAAATGCCTTCATGCTTAAAGTCATGTAGCTGCGAAATAGTGCGACATGTTATCCAGTATACCTCTTTATAAATCCGATATCGAATGACTGCTTTGGTGAGCAAAAAACCTAAAACATATAAGGCAAAAAAGCCAGCCGCTTTTGCATACTCTGTTACTTTCATATCGAGAATTTGAGGTATGACAAAGCTGATAATTGCTATAAAAAAGCTATTATTTGATCTCTTTTTGTCTGCTGAAGCCCTAGCTCATTCACGCATATCTCATAGGTTTTGTCAAGCGGCAAATCTTTCTTTTCATTATAGAGACTCTCATCAACTACATAGTTCTTATACTTCCCCATGTCCCTACCCCCCTATTACGGTCCTTACCTCTTACGGCCTTTCCCCTCTTTTATCATACCTTTAATCCTCTTCTATGGGAAATGCCAGAAAACAACCTGTATTACTACCATTATAAACCATTCATTAATAGAATTCCACCTTAATCCAGAGGCCAAAATATTTCCATCCAGCCCTTATGTACCAGTGCATGGCAAATGAAGTCTGACATCAACTATTCACTTCTCTCATCTTTCTTTTAAGCATAATGTAAGAGATATTTGACCACCAACTTTTAACACAATTCTTTAATCTATGTTAATCTTTAATATCACGGGATTAGCTCGAGAACCGACCAGCAGTACTGCCCGAATACGTTCATCAGCCTTAGCCACGTCTAAAAGCAAGTCCATAACTTCTTGTTCTGTCCGCAATATTTAGTCACCCTCCTGCTTTTGAATATTCATTTGCTTTAATTTCATTGAAATCATTTCTACTTATTAAATACATTACGCAGAACTTTTCTCATAGCCATTTCAAATTTAACCATATTGGAAGTTAAAAAATCAATCATCTCTGGCCAGTCTTCTTCGTTAAAAACATTTACATCTCTTAACCAATAGGCTATCCTACTTCCTTTTCCATCATCTCGCCTTTGCCAGTCAAGTTGATCGCCAAAAGAGGATTCTATCTCGCCTTTAAATTTATATATACTATCAAAAATCTCCTTATTCTCTTCTTGTGATCCTTTATTAATCCAAAGTTCGATCCTTGCATAATTACTAGTTATTACAAAAGTATATTCCAGTCCACTATAGCCACTGCCACATCCAATCCAGTTATCTTTTGAGGGACTAATATTTTTGAATAGACCAGACTTTCCATTCATTTCTTGAAGTAGTTGTGTCCAAAACCCTATTCTAACAGTATGTCTAGTTTGTTTTTTCTCTCGACTTATTAATTCCTCTTGTTTTTTATTCGCTATTTTTATCAAGTAATCTTCTGCATCCATAATAGGAATAATTTGCTCCGTATCAAGGAGCACTTGGCCATTTAATTCATAAGGAGTAACCTTGATACATTTTATTTTTATATTGTGGTCCAATAACCACATAGCAGTTGAGGTTACTTCTTTTCTAAAGTTTGCAGCAATCATTATGATTCTTTGGTCATCACTATTTAATTCTACTTCACTAAAATCTTCTATTTCTAGAAAATCGCATATTAGTCTTTCTGCATGATCATTATTCCCTTGTAGATCTAAATATTTTTGGAAAATGTCTTTTATATCATTTTTAGTAAGACTAGAGCAGTAGGAGGCATATTTAAGAGCTTGCCATACAACATCCCTACCACTGTCGTCTAGTTTGTTTTCAATAATAACAAGGTTACCGTTTTCATCTAGAGCTAATAGATCTAGTCGTTCTTTTGTATTATCAAATCCATTAAATTCTTTCTGTATTATTAGTAGCCTTTCACCAAGAATATCTGTGTTTTTACTTATCCATTCTTGGAGGTGCTTTCTTTCCTTAAATTCTAGTTCTTGAAATGTTTTTTTGCTTATGGATATCGCTTCATTTTTCTCTTTATCAATTAAAAACATAGCTCCCCCTCATTAATAATGTTGTTAATAATATTCTATAAGTAAAATACATCTTTTACAATAAGAAAGTCACCAATCTAAAGAATTCCACTGATCCATCGACGGCGTTTAATATGTTTTCTATTCTACATCTCTACTATTAATCTAATACTGCTAACAAAAGTTTTTCAGACTCTACGGCAAGATCTGATACTAATTTTATGAAAGGTTTATAATTCATTGTTGTCTATGCAATATCCAATACTTCATAGTATCTTTCTCTATCTTCATTTTAATAATTATTGGGGTATATCCATTTTTCACTCGCTTCTTTTATACTTGTATAATTCATAAACATCACCTAATGGTAATTTTATACCTATATCGGAACCATGTCGAGATGGTGTTTCTTGTTAATAGAAGTCTCTATATCCTCCACGAGGTATCATTAGCATAAAACTAAGTGGATTATTTTATTGCATCAGTCGGACAAACCTCTTGGCATCTACCACACAATAAACATTCATTTTGTATTATTATAGGATAGTCTTTCTTGTCTTCCCATAAGATTGCATCAGAAGGGCAAGTCCTTACACATTTCCCACATTTAATACAGTCTTCATTATCCACCTTATAGGATCTTTTACCGAATTTAGAAAAGATTGATAATAGAGTCCCATAGGGACAAAGATACTTATGCCAAAACTCTGGTCTATAGAATATTGTAATTATTATTCCTAAACCAAATAATAGAGGTAAAACAGGAAGCTTTTTCCCAGTTTTAAAAACCATAATCATAGTCCCTAAAAATAATACTAGTATCCCATATCTAATCCAGACTTTCTTATAAATCTCTGGAACAGACTTTCTCTTTCTTTTGTTTTTATCGGCATTACTATCTATTAACTCCATTCCAGTATTTATTGGACATATATAGCCACAATAAAATCTTCCGAAATAAGTTGACAGCAATAATCCAATTCCAAATATAGCCATCCAAAGCTGGACTTTTCCCAAGGCTACAAGTATTATAAATAAAATGGTTGTAGAAATCTGAATTACTTTTCTTCTTTTCAATATAATGACCCCTTTACTCTATTAATATTTTGAGAATATTTTTCTACCTAATCGATCCTTCTAGCTCTAAAGTCTATTACTTTTAATTATGATATTGATAAGCTTCTCTATATAATTATTAATTTCTTCATCATTAAATTCAGGCAAGTATAAAAATGACAAAATGCTTCCCATTAATAATCTGAGGGATATACCCTCATTCTTTAGATCTATACCTGCTTCTTTAATTGAGTTCTGAAGCAATGATGTAATTTGATCAATATAATTAAAACCAGCTATTTCTGGGTTAATTTGACTTTCCATAAGTATTAATTTTATTACTTCATGATGCTTAGAAATAAATTTGATTCTATCTTTTAGGATATATCTTAATTTTTCTATAGATTCCAAGTTCTTAGATGCTACTAAAGATTCCTTTAGGCTACTAATTAATATAGGGTCGATTGCATCCAAAAATATTTGCTTTTTTGAATCAAAATACCTAAATAATGTTACTTCCGATATTCCTGCTTCCTTAGCTATATCCATTGTAGTAGAGCCATTGTATCCATTGGCTATAAATACATTTAGTGCAGATTCTAGAATTTGTTCTCGCCTTTCTTCTCTACTCATTCGCTTGCTAGTATTACTTTTCATATTTGCCCCCCTTATGTAAGTGCTTACTTAATATGTTATCATATTACTTTTCTTTGTCAATATATTTTTAGTAATATACATATACATTTATAGCATTGTAGGATTCATTAGGTGATATCATTAATAATATCATCATATAGTCCCTCATTCTTAAGCCCTTTATTTGAATTTCATGTCTTGTGTTAATGACACACCCTCAACATATAATTAGATGTCTATTTATAATTATTCAAATAATTCGTATATTTATAACGAAATTCCTTTACACTTTACCCTTTTTGGTATAAAATTATGTCTATAAAATTTAAGTGGAAAAAGCTAACTGTTTTACATAAGGAGTGAAGCAAATGGACAAGAAAAATGTAATAATTATAGGCGCAGCGGGCCGTGATTTTCACAACTTCAACACCTACTACCGCGATAATGATAACTATAATGTGGTAGCATTTACCGCAGCCCAAATCCCTGATATCGACAACAGACAGTATCCCAATGAACTGGCAGGCCATCTATATCCCAAGGGCATACCTATATATTCCCAGGATATGCTGGGAGACCTTATAAAAGAACACCATGTAGATGAATGCGTATTTGCATACAGCGATGTGTCCTATGAAGATGTTATGGGTATAAGCGCAATAGTCAATGCAGCCGGTGCCGATTTTAGGCTCCTTGGCCCAAAGAGCACTATGCTAAAGAGCAAGAAGCCTGTCATATCTATTTGTTCTATTAGGACGGGCTGTGGAAAAAGTCAGACATCCAGAAAGGTAATCGAGCTGTTGATGGATTTTGGCCTAAAGGTTGTTGCTATCAGGCATCCAATGCCCTATGGAGATCTGGCCGCTCAAAAAGTTCAAAGATTTGCTACATTGGACGACCTGAAAAAATACAAGTGTACCGTGGAGGAAATGGAGGAATATGAACCCCATATAGAGAGGGGAAATATAATCTATGCTGGAGTTGATTACGAAGCGATCTTAAGGGCAGCAGAAAACGATCCTGATGGTTGTGATATAATCCTTTGGGATGGTGGAAATAACGACTTCTCCTTCTACGAACCAGACCTATCAATTACAGTATTGGATCCCCACAGAGCAGGTCATGAGCTTAGCTACTATCCGGGAGAGGTGAATCTTAGAACAGCAGATGTTGCTATCATCAATAAGATTGACAGCGCCCATGAAGATGCCATTAAACAGGTGGAAAGTAATATCAAGAATCTCAATCCTGAGGCCACAATAATAAAGGCGGAATCCATGATAACCGTAGGGGATATGGACTTGATTAAGGATAAACGAGTTTTAATCGTAGAGGATGGCCCTACCTTAACCCATGGTGGAATGGCCATAGGCGCAGGCACGGTTGCAGCTGAAAGGTTCGGTGCAAAAGAGGCAGTAGATCCCCGTCCATTTATAGTTGGGACTCTTAAGAAGACCTTTGAAACCTATGGAAATATTGGAAAGCTTCTTCCAGCAATGGGATATGGAGAACAACAGCTTAAAGATCTTGAAGAGACTATTAACAATACAGACTGTGATTCTGTAATCATAGGAACCCCCATAGATTTATCCAGGGTTATTAATATCAATAAACCATATACTAGGGTCCATTATGAACTAAATGAAGTTAGTGAACCTGACCTTAAGGCTGTTTTATCAAGTTTTGTTAATAAAGGCAACTAATACTTTAGTAGTTGCCTTTTTTTAGATTTAAGTTGCAACACAATTTCGGCCCCTAGATTTTGCCTTGTACAAGGCATCATCTGCTATTTTTATAATATCTTCAATGTCGTTGATATCATCGGTGTCACCAGAGATTGCCGCCACTCCAATACTTACAGTAAAACTAATTTCTTGTTCCTCGTAAATTACCCTTCTCTTGGCCACAATCTCCCGAAACTTTTCCGCCACCTTGACCCCATTTTCCAAAGAAGCATCCTTTAAAACTACAGCGAATTCTTCTCCCCCTATGCGCCCAGCAATATCGGTTCTCCGAAAACCAGTCAATATAATGTTTCCAACTTCTCGAATTATTTCATCCCCTGCCGCATGTCCATAGGTATCGTTGATGTTCTTAAAATTATCCAAATCCATAATCAACAAAGATAATAGCTCATTATTAGCTTTGACCCTATCAAGCTCCCTTTTAGCCAAATTCATAAATTCTGCCCGATTATAGAGGCCGCTTAATGAATCTATGGTAGCCAAATGCTTCAGTTTCTCCTGTATTTTCCTTTCTTCTGTAACATCATGGATAGATTTAAGCATTCTCACGTTTCCATCATGGGAATTTCCCAACGGCACCACGTCAATCTGAAAGAACCGTTCTTTACCATCTATTACTAAAGAAAAATCACGGCTACTCTCACTTTTAAAAACTTCTAATAGCTCTGGCTCTCCAGCTAGAATATGCTCTATGGGGTAATTATTTAATGAAATGTTTATTGATTCAAAAAACTTCTTGGCAGCCTTATTATAATCTATTATCCTTCTCCCTGGACCCAATACCATCATACCAGCAAAGTTGTCCTCAAAGATTGTTTCTCGTGCCAGAGTTCTTATCTCCAAAAAATCATACTTTAAAATTCCATAACTAATAATAAGTAGAGAAATAGGCATAATTATAGCGGAATAATCAATGCTCCACTCATCATAAGCGAAAATAATCAGCACTATACCAATGAAGGGTAATAAAGAAGCAAATAATAAAACCAAAAAGTGGGGTTTGGTATAGCCGACCTTATTCTTCAGGTATCCTATAAGATAAATGATAACGGTAAGGAGCAAGCACAATATGGTATAGGAAATATTAACATAGTACCAGAAACCTCTTTCCATATACAGGGAATAATATCCAAGGAATTCTCTCACTTCCCATTTCCTATAGAAAAGATGATGCCAGCAATTGGTGAGCCGCATACAGAAGGTTATTACAGGCACAGTAAAAAGTAACAGTACTATCTGGGCTTTTAGGGCATAGATGATTTTAGTATAAAGAAGGGCCACCATCAGCCATAGTACAGAAACAAAGGGTAGTCCCAAATATTGAATCTGATTCCAAAAAATCATTTCTTGTAGATTGCTGTTATTAATAATCATTAAATAACCAAACAAATAAAAACTGATACATAAAACCAAGGCAGAGAACGCCTTCCGATAGCTAGCTCTGCCCTTTGAAAAGAAATAGGCGGCAAAAAACTGAGCTAAAATAACTGCAAGGACAAGATAAAGACTAAGCAGTGTTTTTGGTGTGTTCATAACACTACCCCCAACAAATTTCAACTGATCATAAGCATCCTTTTTTCTTTCCCTTTGTACAGTAAAGTTTTATACTATAATTTTACATTATATTGCATATTATGTCCATATATGACTTTGGAAAAAAGCATTTTCAAGATTCATCCACTATCCAAATCAAATTATAGTTGGTTAAGGTATTGAAAACCCTTTTCAAGATACTACATATAAAAATTAAATTCCTCATTATCTCACCATAAGGCATTATATATGTTTTGCGGTGAATTATGAATAACCTGATTAGAGTGTCAACTTTTTACCATGTTTTTTTGCAAAAGAGTATTATTAGATTTCTTGACATTTATACAGTAACTTCAAAAAAAAGTTTGCTGATATTTGTAGCTATCATCATACTGGTACGATAAATCTTTTCTTTAATGCCCCTAATATAATGCTTAGATTATTTACAAAAATATGTATCTATATCATCAAGACTATAAAGTATCTCAGCATCATCAACACCATATTCTTGCGCTAGATGTATAGAATTCTTCAACTGTAAAAGATTTATGTTTGGATCGAAAGCTAATTGTGTCATGGAATTCCATCTATCGAACTTAATCAGTAAATTGTTAATTTCTTCTTGGATTTGTTCATCCATGGTTTGAATATACTTGCTCATTTCCTCGGCATTGTCATACATAAGCTGTTTTTCATGCTCATTAAGATATTTTTCCCCGATATCTGCAAGTGTTCCTGCAACGACACTACCAATCATTGCACCTAACACCGGAATAGGGATTAATACCTGGCCCAGAGCACCACCTATAGAAGCGATGGCAGACTCAATAGCTATTAGCTCACAGCCTTCAATGAATTCAGTCCCACCCATTTCACCTTTGCGGAAACTTTTGCTAAACTCAACTACTCCTAAGGTTGCTGATACATATGCCCCAGCCATAGGTGTAGGCATTTGCCCATAGTTGGAAAACACATAAATCCCACTACCTGAGATTCCACCTTTTACAGTTGCCTTAGCAGTGTCTATACCCACATCTTCCCAGTCATCTTTTGTGAACTGAACCAAGGGTTTTCCTTCTTTTATTTTCTTATAGATATTAACTGTAAAAGTAATTCCGCCGCTAATACCTGCACCAAGGGCGGCTGCCTTCCCCGCTTCTTTCATGGTTGGTTTAGTCTTATCTATAGCCGATTCCCTTTCCCTTTTTGCAGTATCTTTGATGCTATCAGCTTCACGATTTGAATAATCTTCTAAATCTGCGACTTCCCCTCTTATCGTTTCACCTGCTTGTTCACGCTGAACCTGAGCATATATATTTCTTCCCGATTTTATGAAGTCAGTATATTTTTGACCTTTTTCTGCTTCCATTTGATGTACTAGTTTTGCTATACTATTCTCGCTCCCTGAAAGCTCAGAAGATCTTTTACTCATTATTTCAGTTAAATGCTCAAATTGATCTTTAGGAATCTGATAAAAGGCCCCTTGGCTAAAACTGAACTCAGAATTGTCCGCGTATCTCATATAATGCTCTCTACAAGCATTTAAAGTCTCTCGAAGTCCATTATAAAATTTCGATTGAACTGCCGCATCCCCTAAGTAATAGTCAATCGGTCCGGTACGTTCAACGTTATCGATCCTGGCGGTGGGCAATCTCCCTCTAAGAACATCCCAGGCATTTGCCATATAAACTTCTAAGCGCTCAGCTATTTCACCATGCTTTGTAAGATCGCTACCCAAGATATGCTCTGGCTGGCCTAAAAATTCTTTCATCTTATCAACATATGATATTGCCTCAATAAATCGCTTTTCGGCCACAGAGAGAGCAGCTATTTCTTTTTCAAGAATTTGTGAGAGCATCTCTGTCAACTGATCCAGCCTTAGTTTATTAAGATGGGCCACATAGCTACCAATCCCTTGCGAAATCACATTATCGGAAATTCCCATAATTACTCACCCCTACTTTGTTTGGTAAATATCTTTTTATTCAATGATCATATCGAGTAGTTTTGCAAGGGATTTCGTATTGTTGACTAATGCTCCAAATTGGATTTTAACCTCATTATTAATAGTTGAATAATCAACACCATGATATTTCTGCAATCTATGCAGTGATTGGGTGATACTATCCTTATGTGATATTGTAAGCCTATTTTGCTCGTGGATTTTCTTGTTAGTTATTACCATGCCATTCTTGGCCTCAATGACTTTCTTAGTTTGATCATGTGCCTCTTCGGCTATCTTTTTGTTTTTTCTAGATAAGAACACTCCGCTTACTGCTATAGAAGCTCCTGCGATTGTCCAACCAATTGGACCAGCCATAGCCAATAAAGCTTTGCCCGCAGCCATACCGCCTCCTTTTACAGCTAAAGCCCCTCCTCCTAGCCAGGCTAAGGCGGCATTTGTTGCAGCAGCACCGGACAATGATGCTATTGCTGTACCTGTAGATGCAGTACCGAATGTGGTGGCTATTGCCATAGCTGCAGATGGTCCTAGGGCAGCCATGCCCGCCCCGGCGGCGACACCAGCACCACTAATTCCGCCGGAAATTTTTGCTTGTTTCAAAGCCTCATTAACATATTCAACTACATTCTTGAATTTATTAACATGGACATGGATTTCGGCAAAATCATCTTTAAATGATTTAGGGGTATTTGCAATTGAATTAATCAGATGGGAAACATCTTGTATTTGTTCAATGGATTCTTTTCTAGTCAAATAAAGAGCTTCACATAATTCACGCATCAAGGATACTTCAGAATCGTATTCTTTTATTGCATTTTGGTATTCCTCTATATTTGTCTTTCTTAGTTTTGAATAAAACATGGTGTCACCCCCTCTTTATTTATAGTTCAATTTTCTTCCATTCCACTACTTTTGTCAAGTGAGGATTTAAACCTCAGCCTTAGTCTTTAACGATATCATAGGGCCAGTCCAGGATACCGCCAAAATCATATACATCAGTATAGCCCATATCAATAAGGACTCTGGCAGAAGCAGCACTTCTTCTGCCGGATCGGCAGTATACAAGTATTTTTGTGTCCTTGTCTGGAATCCTCTCTTCAACTTCATCCCTAAGATTGGCATCGGGAATTAATACTGAGTTTGGTATATGCCCCTGATTATATTCTTCTTGTGTACGCACATCCAATATAATAATATCCTCTTCTTGAGCTATGATGTTTTTTGCTTCTTCCGCTTTTATTCTTTGGTATCCCCCACTAGCTGGTTCTTTGCCGCAGCTATTTATAAGCAGGGGAAAGACTAGCATAGGAATGATTATTCGTTTCCATTTTCTCTTCATCTTCTTGTCACCTTTTCTTTATATTCTACTGTCTATAATATACACCTTATACAAATAAAAAAACAGTGTATTCAATAATGTATGAGTAGTGTTATGGTCTCACACGTTTATGGTTAGATTAACGTAATAATCACCATAATTAACGATGGGTATTAATTCTTCAATATATAGATATGTTCACTTATTCGCTCAATTAATGTGTTCATTTTCTATTCGATCAATCCACTCCTGTATCTGAGACACACACCAAGATAATTCATCCCTAATTTGATAAACCCAAAAACGCTTTACATCCCAACCCATCTCAAACAGACGATGATTGCGAAGTTGGTCCCGATAGCACAGTTCACCATTCCAATCCCTATGATACATTTCTCCATCCACTTCAATATCAAGCTTTCTACTTCCACAAAATAATGCTAAGTCAAGTACATATTTATCGACTCTATATTGTGGCATGGTTCTAATTCCTGCATTGTAGAGGGCGGAATATAAAACCTTTTCCCAATCTGATACTTGGTCTTCGTTTGACACCTGCGGATATTCTGGCCCATATGATTGTAGTGTATGCAAACCTAGTCCTGATGCTTCCCGTTCCTTATGTTTGCGTGTATAATCTACAAATCGCTCCATATAGGGTACACCACAGTCTACACAATAGCTAATATCACCG
>JAAYTG010000014.1 GCA_012518075.1 Clostridiales bacterium
GTCTTCTATCAATAGGTCTCCACTCTTAGGATACATGCTACTTCACCTACGACATCCCTGAGTTTTCTAAGCTCATCCAATCCTTTATCCAGTTTCTCACGCTCTACCTCATGGGTTATAAATATAACGGGTACTAACTTTTGACCCATGCCCTGTTGGGCTACAGATGCTATGCTGATTCCATGCTTTCCAAGGGTAGTTGTAATGGTACCTAAAACTCCTGGTTCATCCAACACCTTTAAACGTATATAGTAGGATCCTGAATCCTCTCCTACCACCTTTAGATCTCGTCCATTTGTAACAAAGCTGCTACCAGTTTTAGCCGACTGTGTCATCATCTTTATTATATCCAAGATATCTCCTACTACGGCACTACCTGTTGGCAGGGATCCAGCCCCTTTTCCATAAAGCATTAATTCTCCTACAGCATTACCTTTAATAAACAAGGCATTGAACTCATCATGAACCGCAGCCAGTGGGTGA
The DNA here is from genome assembly GCA_012518075.1 of Clostridiales bacterium. Taxonomy (GTDB): domain Bacteria; phylum Bacillota; class Clostridia; order Caldicoprobacterales; family UBA3941; genus JAAYTG01. The sequence continues at coordinate 484 of JAAYTG010000014.1, forward strand.
TGATTAGGAATAAGAGTTGGATGGACATGTATCTCCAGTTTCTCATCCTGCTTTCTTGCTGTAGCCAGTAGCTTGACTGCAAACCCCAATTCTTCAGCATATCGAATCTCGTGCTCACTTATTTTGGTAATACCTTCACAGGGGATATCATTTGGATCTATATGTAGCCCAAATGATATGGCAGCTAGTATAGCCAGCTTGTATGTTGCATCTTGTCCTTCTATATCTGATGAGGGATCAGCTTCTGCATACCCTTTTTCCTGTGCCTTTTTAAGGGCAGTATCAAAGCCTAGGCTATCCCTGCTCATCCTGCTTAGTATATAATTGGTGGTTCCATTTATAATGCCTACTACCTCATCGATCTGATTGCCGGCAAGTTTGTTGGTTATAGTATCAATTAAAGGAATACCACCGCCTACGCTACCTTCAAAGCGGATTTCTACTCCATTTTGATCAGCAAGCTCAAATAGTTCCTCGCAATAGGTAGCAATAACTGCTTTATTGGCTGTCACAACATGCTTACCCCTCTCCATAGCCTGTCTCATATAGGAGTAAGCCGGCTCAATTCCACCTATTAGTTCTACTACTATATCAACTTCCGGATCATCTAATATCTCCTGGGGATTGGTTGTCAACATTTGCTCATCCAAGACAATATCCCTAGCTTTATTGATATCACGCACTAAAACTTTTTTTATCTGAATATCTACACCTATATAATCTCTAATCTTATTAATATTTTCCCGCAAAATATTAGCAACACCTGCTCCTACATTTCCTAATCCTAAAAGTCCTATCTTGATGGCATTCAACCACATCTTCCCCTTTCAAACTCTATCAACAATTTTTTCTATTTTAGCATTGATTTCATATGTTTTCAACCATGTTTGGTTTTTAACTGCCTACAAAATTTAAAAACTGTTTCTTATTTGTGTCTCCCCAATATTACACATATTATACTAACATAAAACAAATCATAATGGCTACTACTATATTATAGCAAATTATATTTATATACCAGTGCTAAAATTGCTTTAGTATTGTTTTATTATCTTGGGTTTTACAGTAGCAACTACCAGCCATATATTTGGCTAGTTTCTGTCCATATTTGCCCTTAGAAATTAAGCAAGATCAGTCTCCTCCCACAGTTCTCTAGACATCCTAGTTCCATGTCACCTTTTCTTTATATAAACATATTATATACTATGGTATATAACCGAATATATGCGATCGTAAGATAAGTTAGCTCATTGTGCTAATCCTTCCTATATTTATATTGGCTATTGAAGGTTCACTTTACCACTTATCAATAGCACATAGTACTCATAGAACCATAAGTATTGAACTAGAACAATAGGCTAAATTAACAATTATGTGGAGGGTTTGATATGGATTATAATTGTTGTTCAAATAAGCTTTTAAAACCTAGAGACAAGGAAGTAAAATTAATTATAAGAGACAAGAAAAAAGATCAACCCCTATGTGATAAAGAAATAATCCCTTGTTCACCCAGAGAATTAGTTAAAAACGGTGGATTTGAAACTTTTGGCGTATTCAATCTTTTTGCTGATTGGTCACCAGGGGAACTTCCAAGTAATATAAGGATTGGTGATTCTGCATTAGCTCATGAGGGAGGTACAAGTCTATCTTTTAACTCACTGGTAACCGAACAAATTTCAGAAAAAACCCAGCGAATATTTCAAAATGTCATTGTAAATCCCGGCTGCTTCTTGACTCTTAACTATGCTACTAATTTTCTAGATGCTGGTCTTGATTTTAGATCACTTGCCTTTAGGGCGAGAGTCTTCTACAATGGTGCTGGAGAGACAAATCTGATTAGTATTGAAACCCTGTATGAAAGTGACATTCTAGCTGGTACCGGATTTGATTTTCATCAAAGGGTATCCCAAGTACCTGTCCCTTCAGGAATTAACAGTGTTACAGTAGAGTTTCAAATTAGAATCACTGACCGAAGTAGCGTGCTTGGTGATGAACAAACTCGATTCCTTCTAGATAGTGTGTCTCTTAGGAATTATTAAGTAGTAGGATAGTCCGAGACAAGGTAAAAGCCTATCTAGTAATATACTA
>JAAYTG010000131.1 GCA_012518075.1 Clostridiales bacterium
AACTACATAAAAATATACTATTATACAGCTAGTAAAGTACAAATTCAATGACGGAGACAGAAGATCCTTCACAGCTATCTTCAGTGAGCCGATGGTTAGTGTGAATCGGCGGGCAGTTGGGTTGAATGCTCACTCCAGAGAAGCAAACTTGAAAGAGTTAATCAAAAGTGATTATTCTTAAGTAGAGTTTGACGTAAGGTCACGTTACAGACCAGGGTTTGATAGAACCTGTTGAGGCCTGTACTGTGAGGTACAGATAAAGCTGGGTGGTACCGCGAAAGCAACCTTTCGCCCCTGTAAAGTAGGGGTGGAAGGTTTTTTATATCTTTTCATTTATCATGTACATTCCCATAGCATTACATAAAGTCATCCTATTGTTAATTCATATACTAGAGATTATGGTGGTATGGGATAGAGTACTAGATCGCTTTATCATAGTAATACTGGAGCAAAGCAAAGGGAGGTGGAGGAAAGATGAAGATGACAGGGGCCCAGGCGGTAGTTAAAGCTTTGGAGTTGGAAGGAGTGGATCTCTTATTTGGTTATCCGGGTGGTGCTGTTACACACATATATGATGCACTTTATAGATCGAATATTCATCATGTGCTGGTTCGCAATGAACAGGGTGCTGCCCATGCGGCAAATGGATATGCCCGCGCTACAGGTAAGGTAGGGGTATGTATAGCTACTTCCGGCCCAGGAGCTACCAATATGATAACGGGAATTGCAACGGCTTATATGGATTCTATTCCTATAGTGGCCATTACAGGTCAGGTACCCTTATCCATGATAGGCAGGGATGTATTTCAGGAGGCGGATATTACCGGAGCTACGGAACCTTTTACAAAACACAGCTATTTAGTTAAAGATGTAAAGGATATACCCCGTATCTTCAAAGAAGCTTTTTACCTGGCTTCTACAGGACGACCTGGTCCCGTGCTTATTGATATTCCTAAGGATGTAGCTATGGACACCTTGTTTTTTGAGTATCCCAGCCAGATAAACTTGAGAGGATACAAGCCAACCTATGAGGGTCATCCAGGACAGATTAAGAGGATGAGCAAAGCCATCATAGATAGCCGTCGACCTGTAATATGCGTAGGAGGCGGTGCTGTCTCTAGTAATGCTACAGATGAGATAATTGAGCTAGCCGAAGCAATCAAGGCGCCTGTAGCGTCTACCCTGATGGGCATAGGGGCTTTTCCGGGAGACCACAGCTTGTCTCTAGGCTTCTTAGGTCAACACGGTGTTTACGCTGCCAATAAGGCGGTGGCCGAGGCGGATCTTCTGATTTTATTGGGTGCCAGGATGGGAGATCGTGCTACCGGAGAAGCTCGAAAATTTGCCCCAGAAGCTAAGGTGATACATCTGGACATCGATCCGGCTGAAATAGGAAAAAATATCGAGATAGATATTCCTATCGTAGGGGATATAAAGACTAGCCTTAGACAGCTTCTTAAAAAGAATATAAGCAGGCATGACTGGGGATGGATATCCAAGGTCAGCAGATGGAAGGAAAGAGTAGAAGGAGTAGGAAAATGTACTCAGGGACTTAATCCCATGGACATTATACGAAAGCTATCGGACATGGTACCAGAGGATACTATACTGGTAACCGATGTAGGCCAACATCAGATGTGGGCAGGTAGGTATTATAAGACAAAAAAACCTAGAAGCTTCCTATCATCAGGAGGCCTGGGAACAATGGGATATGGACTACCGGCAGCATTGGGAGCCAAGCTTGGATGCAGGGATAAGGAGGTCATTCTTATTATAGGAGACGGAGGCCTTCAGATGAGTCTTGGGGAACTCGCTACCATAGTTCAGGAGAATGCAAAGGTAAAGATAATGATACTCAATAACGGATATCTAGGTATGGTCAGGGAGCTACAGCAACAGCTCCATGAGGAGAGGTATTACCAAACCCGCATGAAGGGGAACCCAGATTTTGTAAAGCTAGGCAGTGCCTATGGGATAAAATCCTTTAGGGTGGAAAGGCAAGAAAAAATAATATCAGGAATTAGGCAGCTGCTAGAGTGGCAGGGGCCAATTATAGGAGAGTTTATTATAGATCCTAGCGCCAATGTAATTCCTGTTTCAAGAGGTGAAGATGATGAAACAAATATTAGGGATATTAGTTGAAAACCATCCGGGGGTACTATCTAAAGTGTCCGGCTTATTTAGCAGAAGAGGGTTTAATATCTATAGCTTAGCTGTAGGTATTACGGAAGACCCTAGCATCTCTAGGATAACCATTGTAGTGGAGGGCGATGAATATATTGTTGAACAAGTCACCAAACAGCTCAACAAGCTGGTAGATGTAATAAAGGTGGCCAATATAGGGGAGGATTCGGTGACTCGCGAGTTGGCCCTTATCAAGGTAATGGCCAGCCCCAAAACACGACATGAAGTCATCGAAATAACTAATATATTTAGGGCCCAGGTGGTGGATATTGCTAAGGATTATCTCATAGTGGAGATAACCGGTGATAGCGAAAAAATTAGTGCACTGGTAGATATGTTAAAGGACTATGGTATTAAGGAGATGGTACGTACCGGAGCCATTGCCATAGACAGAGGCGGTAAAATGATTAAATATGAAGATACGGAAAGAGGAGGATTTCAAAATGGCGATAATGTATTATGATCAAGATGCGAATCTGGAACTATTAGCGGATAAAAAGGTGGCTGTAATAGGCTATGGAAGCCAGGGGCATGCCCATGCCCTAAACCTAAAGGAAAGTGGCATTGATGTAAGAGTAGGACTATACAAGGGGAGCAAGTCCTGGGCGTTGGCCGAGGAAGCAGGCCTAAGGGTGGTTGAGGTTAGCCAGGCTGCAAAAGAGGCTGACTATATAATGATCCTGACTCCCGATGAGACTCAGGCTGCAATATATAAGGAGAATATTGAGCCAAACTTGGAAGAGGGAAATGGTCTGATCTTTGCTCATGGATTTAACATTCATTTTGGTCAGATAATGCCTCCTGAAGACATAGATGTCTTTATGGTAGCGCCCAAAGGACCCGGCCATACTGTAAGGAGCCAATATGAGGAAGGTAAAGGGGTACCTTGTTTGATAGCGGTGCATCAGGATTATTCCGGAAGGGCTACAGACTTTGCCCTAGCCTATGCAAAGGGCATTGGCGGAACTAGGGCGGGAGTCTTAGAAACCACTTTTGAGGAGGAGACTGAGACCGATTTATTTGGTGAGCAGGCAGTATTATGTGGTGGTGTTTCTGAGCTAATAAAGGCGGGATTTGAGACCTTGGTAGAAGCTGGATACCAGCCTGAAAGCGCATACTTTGAATGTCTCCACGAGATGAAGCTGATCATTGATCTTATGAATCAAGGCGGCCTGTCTTTCATGAGATATTCCATCAGTAATACAGCAGAATACGGGGACTATGCTGTAGGAAAGCGGATTATTACTGATGAGACTCGGAAAGAGATGAAAAAGGTTCTAGCTGAAATTCAAGATGGAAGCTTTGCAAAGAACTGGATCCTGGAGAATCAGGCTAATCAGGTATCCCTTAAAGCTACCAGAAAGAAAGAGCAGGAGCATGAGATTGAAAAGGTAGGAAAAGAACTAAGGAAGATGATGCCTTGGATTGAGGAGAAATAAAGCCTTGTTTGAGAGAGGTATTATGTAAAGCTATTTTAAAAGCTATTAAGTAATGGATAATACGTTTATAAGTCATATTAACCTTGTACCAGTAAATAGATATGACCTATAAAAATGATTTCGCTGATTTGGCTGAGAAAACCTGGCTTGTGCAAGGCAGCAGAGCCAGGGTTTTCTG
>JAAYTG010000132.1 GCA_012518075.1 Clostridiales bacterium
TTCTCATATATCTTTATTATAACATTTCTATCATACTTATCCAAATCATCTAAAACTTCTTTAACAGTTTCCCAATTTATTACATCAGCTCTCTTTTTTAACTCATTTTCGGGTGTCCGCCTGTGGCGAACATAAAGCCTTAACATGTGGTTGACATACTCACTATAAAACCTCATTTTATAACCTCCTAATATTTGGTAATTGTTGCATGTTGCAGTTGCATTTCCCTATTCTTTTATATAATTTCTCTTTTCTTCTTTTTCTTCTTTTCTTCTCTCTTTCTATATTCTATATATATTTATCTATTATAAAGAAAGATAATGCAACAATGAGTATATACGCTTACTACCTCAATGGTTTCCCGTGTTCATTTCCTGTTGCACATTGTTGCACGTTCTCCCCTTCCTGCAACAAAAAGTTTCTGCAACAACCTGCAACAACCAATCTGCAACAACAACTGAACACTTCCTGCAACAAGTTCTGCAACAATTTTTAGTCCAATTTTACCAGAAACATCCATTTATACTGATTATTTGTTTGTGCATTGCGGACTCTTTTGCGTTCAAAATTGTATTTTTCTTCGATTTCCCGGTGAAATGTACGAATACTGGGCACATATTTTATATTATTTCTGGTACACCAATCTTGAAAATCGGAAAATAACTTGTCTGTTGTACATTCTAAAAGGTCTTTTACCGGTATATTTTCTTCATTAATCCACGTTAACACCGTGGATTGTTCTTGCTTAAATGACTCTAAAGTTTCACTGACGATATCTGGTTCGGTGAATTTATTGTTTATAAATAGTCGTTTTAGCCCCCTAAGTCCGATGTTTAATAGATAAGATAAAGCTTCATCTGAGGTTACTTTGTCCTCGATGAAAGGGTCAAAATCATCATCTTTGTTGGAAAAGACAGCGGTAAAAGGTATCAACATTAGTCTTGAGTACATGCCTTCTGACTTGTCCAAAATCCGGGGTAGAGTGTTGCAACTAAAAATTAGTTTGGCGTAGTTTTTAAGGATAAAGGGGTCTTGATATTTACGCTGAACAGTCATAGATTCCCCTGTAAATAGTTTCTTTATAGTACCCGTATCTCCTATCTCTCGAGCATCAATGTCGTCCCCTATATTGGCTAATTTGTGCTCAAGCTCTGCTGTTAAGAACGGGTCGGTTAGTTTGCGAAGCTCTACCGTAGATAAGTTATCCTCACCGATAAATTTCTTCAACATGTTAAGTATGGTGGACTTTCCGTTAGATCCTGAGCCGTAAAAGATAAAACCTTTGCGGTAACGAGTGTTCTTAATTAGGAGGTAGCCTACCATTTCTTCAAATAAATCCAACACTTGGCGGTCGTTCTTAAATACTTTGTGGAGCATCTTATCCAGGGACTTGCTGTAAGCTTCAGGATCGTAACTTACGGGTAAGCGGGAGAAGTCTATTACTTCTGGGTCGAACGGTAGTAAGTTCTCTGTTCTTACGTCTAAACGACCGTTTTTAAGGTTTATAATATATTCGTGGAGGGGAATATCCTCTTGGCGAATATGGGTGAGAATTTTTATATAATCTTGGACTTCACCTCTCTGGGCTCTGCGAATAGTAGGATAAAATTCAATCATTTTCTTATCTATATCCCTTTCTGCTAATTTGTAATAACCATCGTCATACACATAACATTGTTCATTCAATGTGATTATCTTCATTTGCTCGACTAAGAGTTCTGAAAATTTATTATGCTTAAACTTCCCATCTTCATCAAAACACTCATTCAGTGCTATTGTCTCGGCTAATTCAGCTTCGTCCCTAAAGGATTCGTCCCTTAATATAGTGGATAGTTCCGAATCGGATACGGGCTCTTTTAAGACGTAGCTATTGATTAATGTGATAGCTTTTCTAACTTGGTCTCGATTATATCCTTTAGATTGCATAACCAATATGTAGTCAAATAAAGCCTGATTTCTACCGTCTCCATTTTTCATATCTTTAAACTTGTACTTATCAAATCCTAACGGTCGGAGCCATTTAGGTATCTCTTGTATCTCCTCTTTAGGGATAGTCTTAATCCATTTTCTCCACTCACCGTCTTTCTTAACTACTGTATATGATAGTTTCCCCCAGCTTCGACAATCAGCATATATACCTATAGCAAGTCTTGTCTTAGTAAA
>JAAYTG010000133.1 GCA_012518075.1 Clostridiales bacterium
AGCTCTAGTCCTAAGCGGGTTTTTCTCTCTTCTTTGGGACAAAGATGATTTGCCCTGCTCATATAATGAATATCAGTAAGGATTAATATGTTTAGTCCTCTCATTTTTCCTCCAAGATACAAGTCAATTATGAAAATTTTAATACTTGACTATAGTATACCACTTACCTATTCCAAAATCATGGAATTGAGCAGCAAAAGGCAGAGAATGTTTAGCATTCCCCATAAGGGCAATAATCTAAAATATGAATTGCTATAGACAATAATGGTAAGGTGGTTAGAATGACATTCTTTGAGCTTATTAAGAATCTGATTACTTATCAGAAACCTACTAAAGGGGACCGGTTTGAGCTGTTGGAAGACTATACAGAAAGAGCGGACTTAGTAGACCTAAATATCTCAAATATGAATAGTAGTAAATCCGGTCAAGATACTTTTTCGGATACCTTTAGCTTTAAAACTCCAAAGGATAAAAAGCACCCTCTTGACGTAGATAAATGGAATGAGGAAAGAAGGCAAAAGGCTAACATTCAAGGAGAGTCAACTTCATTACATAAAGATCACATAAGTAAGGAGTTATATCAGAATCAACAACGTATAAAGCAGAAGTTTAGCATACCTAAAAACAAGGATATTATCATAAGGGATCTGAAAATAGGGGGAAAAACTGAAGCTTTCATTGTATATGTTGATGGAATGGCGGATAGGAAAACTATCAACGACTACATCTTAGGCCCCTTAATGGCAGAAGGCCCCTTAAGGACTGAGCCCTGTTTCAAGGAGTCCGAAGATCACTTTTTTATAGATTATATCTTAAAGAATGTTTTGTCTGTGAACAATATAATTAAAGCTACGACTTATGATGAAGTCATCCTCCAGGTTCTAAACGGCCTCACAGCCTTATTTGTTGATGATAGTGATGTATGTATCATAATTGAAAGCCAGGGTTATGAAAAGAGAACTGTAGATCAACCTATCACTGAAACAGTAATTAGTGGCCCTCATGAAGCTTTTACAGAAAGCCTCAGAACAAATTTGACGCTGGTTAGGAGAATCATTAGAAATCAAAATCTATTAACTGAAATATTGCCTATTGGTAAAACCGACAATTCAAAATGCGGAATAATGTACATAGATGGAGTAGTCAACAATAAAGTTGTTGATGAGGTAAAACGGAGGATAGAAAGTATTGATATAGATTTTATAATGGGAAGCGGTATGCTTAATCAGCTTATTGAAGATCATCCTTTTGCTATATTTCCCCAAATTTTAACCACGGAACGACCGGACAGAACCGCATCCTTTCTCATGGAAGGCAAGGTAATTATTATTTGTGATGGTACCCCCTATGCCAGCGTGGTACCTGTTACATTTTTTCATATGTTTCATTCGTCAGAAGATTCCTTTATGAGATGGCAATTTGGTACCTTTATAAGATTTATAAGGCTTATGGCTTTTGGACTGGCCTTGTTTCTACCGGCCTTCTATATAGCACTTACTCTATATCATCCTGAAGCAGTACCTACTGAGCTTCTTTTAGCCATTGAAAGATCAAGGGAAAACGTGCCCTTTCCAGTCATAGTGGAAATCCTACTGATGGAGATATCCTTCGAACTTATACGGGAAGCAGGCGTACGTGTACCCGATGTAATAGGCCAAACCCTTGGAATAATCGGTGCCCTTATATTGGGACAATCTGCCGTAGCAGCCAATTTGGTTAGTCCTATACTAGTCATTATTGTATCCATAACAGGATTAGGGAATTTTGCAATGCCTAGCTATTATATGGGTGTAGCCATAAGGATTCTTAAGTTCCTCTTCATATTCTTAGCGGCCATTGCAGGCTTCTACGGTCTCTCTTTAGGGATATTTATTGTAGGCGGATTTGCTTGCAGTATGAAATCTTTCGGTATACCCTACTTTGCTCCCATTGCTCCTAAAACCAAGATTAACCCAGATGTTATTGTCCGTCAGCCTCTATGGAGACAAACTATGAGACCGGATTTCACAAACACTCTTAACAAAAGAAGAGCAGGTAAAATTGCTCGGGGTTGGCCGTATAAAAATAAAGGGGGTAAAAAGAAATGATAAGGGAAGGAAAATTCGGTGTTCAAGAGGCTATGTGGCTAACTACCATAACAATCTCCTCGAAGGTATTCTATACCAGTCCTGGGCTAGTGGTCAGCATAGTAGGGAATACCGGCTGGTATATGACGCTAATATCCATGGCCACTGCTATCCTTGGGTTTACATTTATATATCTACTATTAAAGCGTTTTCCCGACAAAGATATAATAGCCATATTCAATGATACAATGGGAGGGATTATGGGGTTTATCTTTTCGGGTATTCTAGGACTATACCTTTTATTCGTAGCTACAAGTACAATTAGTGAGTTTAATGAAGTAGTGAAAGTTTATGTATTTCCCCTAACCCCTTCTGTCTTAATTATTGCTCTATTCGCTCTAGGAGTGTTGGTCCTGTGTCTTCTAGGTCTAGAGAGTCTGGCAAGGTTTGCTAAACTATCCGTATATGCTATGCTTTTTGGGTTTATTTTAATCCTACTATTAGGAATTCATAATTATGATATTAATAGATTGTTTCCTATATTAGGATATGGTTTCGATAAAATCCTTGTAAGCGGAGTAGTCCGAAGCTCCAGCTACGGTGAAGTAATTATTTTGGCAGTTTTCGCTACATCTCTGCAAGGAGTACATCATATAAAAAAAGCAGGATATACAAGTCTTATAATATCGGGACTATCCATATCCGTATCGCTTCTTGCTTTCAACCTATCCTTCCCCTACTACATTGGCCAGGAGATTGTTGCTCCCATGTATCAGATGGCAAGCCTTATCGACTATGGAAGGTTTATTCAAAGGGTAGAGCCCGTCTTTCTCTTTATTTGGTTTCTTAGCTCTTTTATTGCCGTTACCGGAGTTTTTTATTGCTTTGTCAGTATATATTGTAAAATGTTTAGAATTCAAGATATAAGGCCAATTGTTATAGGCTCGGTAATAATCCTCTTTGCAGGCGCTATGATTCAATCCAATATAGGTGTTACGGCTTCCTTAAATATTCAAAACATAAGGCAATATGGTTGGATTCCTCCATTTATCCTCCCCCTTATTTCCCTTGTTATAGGAACCCTCCGAAAGAGGGGTGTTAAATCCTGTGGGTAGACTGCGTTCACTTATTATGCTATGCATTATGCTGATTCTTATATTTAGTGGCTGCTATGATATACGGGAAATAGATGATGTTGCACATGTTCTCGCAATAGGTGTGGATAGAGGAGTGTCTGATAAATGGCGGCTTACCCTACAGTTCGCTAGCTTAAATGAAAACTCAGGGAATGGGCAACAGGAAGGCGACGGCAGTAGCGGAGGAGGGGCTGCCAGTGAAAGCGGGGGAGGGCAAGATGGCTATACATATGTTACGGTGGATGCCCCTTCCTTTTTCACCGGAATAGATATGCTGAACTCCTCAGTCCCTAGGAGGCTAGTCTTTACCCATGCAAGTCTTATCGTGCTATCGGAAGAATTGAGCAAAGATGATATTGTAGGAGACTATATCGCTCCCATAATACGATTTAGAGAAGTGCGGAGAACTGCACATATGGTTGTCACAAAAGGAAGTGCATTGGATTATATCAGGGCAAACCAACCTTTTATCGGTACAACTCTAGCCAAAGCATTGCAGACAGCGGCTACAGAATCCACCAACACCGGCTATTTCCTCCATACCACATTAAGCGATTTTTATAACCAGCTTAAATCTACTTGTGGTCAGCCGGTGGTAACAATGGCAGCAGTAAACGAATTTCGACACTTCAAGGAGAAGGGATCTAAGTGGGGCAATGAATTCAATACCGGTGGCCAATATCTTGCCGGACAGCTTCCCAGGCAAGGGCAAAATAAGATCGAATACTGGGGGACAGCTCTATTTGATCAAGGTAAGATGGTAGATGAACTGAACGGACAAGAGACACGGACACTGGCCATTATTAGAGGTGAATTTGAAAGAGGATTCTTTACCCTTCAAGATCCTAAAGAACCTAAATTTGTCATCCCTTTGGATGTTCGCCCAGCCGGAAGACCCAAGGTAAAGATTAGCTTTAATGGCGATACACCTACTATTGATCTAACAATACATCTTAAAGGTGATATACTTGCTGTACAGAGCAGACTTCATTATGAACAAGATCCTCTCCTCTCCCTATTAGAGAACACCTTTAAAAAGAATATAAAAAGTGAAGTGGATCAACTTATAAATAGGTGCAAAAACCTAAATCTCGACGTCTTTAAATTTGGAGATGTAGCTGCTAGGAAGTTTTGGACAATTGATGAGTGGGAGAAGTATAACTGGAACAAACATTTTAAAGATACAAAAGTAAACACACAAGTGGAATTTGTTATTAGAAGCACCGGAACTCAAATGAAAAGCTCACCTATACCCGGCACTGAAGAGGAGGATTAGATGAAATATATTATATTGACACCAGTTCTATATGCCTTCATTTATTTACTGAGTTTTACTAAATATAACTGGGATAATAGAAACAAAATGGCAGCAATAGGCACAGTTATTATAGCCATTGCCGCCCTTGTTATGCCATTCTTTATTCTTTAGTTGATGACAGACTTCACTCAACCATGGGCACAAATCGGACATAGTGAGTGTCCTTCTCTAGAAAGCCACGGCCGGTTTTAACTACAAGTTTAAGAACTTGAAATTGATTTTGACCCCCTACCGGCACCACCATCCTCCCATTGTTTACCATTTGTTTTAATAGCTTAGAGGGAATCTTAGGTGGAGCAGCTGTAACTATGATTCTATCAAAGGGAGCGTATTCCTCCCAGCCATCATAACCATTACCCAGCTTATAGAAGACATTATCCATGCCTAGTTCGTTTAAAGTTCGCTTTGCTCTTTCTTGGAGTTCTTCAATAATCTCGATGGTATATACTTTTTTGGTCAGCTTGGCCAAAAGAGCAGTCTGATAACCTGAACCGGTTCCTATCTCCAGTACATTTTCCTTTCCCGTTAGTTTGAGAAGCTGGGTCATATAAGCAACTAATGATGGCTGGGATATGGTCTGATCAAACCCTATAGGCAACGCACTATCAAGGTAGGCACTGCCTTCTAAATTCTCCGGAACAAATACCTCTCTAGGTATTGATTCTATTACTTCTATTATTTTCTTATCCCTTATCCCGTAAAAAATATCCTTAGAAAACTTCATCGCTCCCACCTTTCTCTAGCCCATATCCCCTGTCTTCTATTAATATCATACCTAGCTCTTTAGCAAGATTTGTTCCTTTAACTCAGTTGCTTTTTCACTACCTAGAAGATACTCTACTATCTCTATAGCGAAGTATACTGCTAGTGAAGGGCCTTTTGCAGTAATGATATTTTCGTCCCTTACAACATCCTGCTCCTGATAGATACCACTAGATAGCTGATCTTGGAATCCAGGATAGGAAGTAATCTTCTTCCCCTTTATAACTCCAGCCTTTTCTAGTACTATAGGACCGGCACATATGGCAGCTACCAATTTATTATTCTGGTTTAGCCTCTTCAC
>JAAYTG010000134.1 GCA_012518075.1 Clostridiales bacterium
AGTAGTGCCAAACCACAATACCACGCATGATGAGGTAAGGCATTATATGTATAAGCAAAGTTCCATAAATCATATGCAAGTATGTAAAACCAAAGCATATCCGGCCACAACATATCCCGGCTACCGTCTTTATCTGTCTTTTTCCTTATGCAAATACCAAACCATCCAGTAATAATCACAATATTCAAGATACCGGCTATTGCATTCATGTAGTTCCAAGGTCCACCCATCAACATTACAGGCGCATCAGCAGTTAAATCTTGAGCCATTACAGCATACTTACTACCTACTTCAAAATCACGAGCTACCGCCTCTAAAATATTGATTGCCAGGATCAAAGGTGGAAAGCAAAGAGCTATTTTATTGTTGGCTAGTGCCCATTCCTTGCCTGTTTTCTTATTAGTTCCACGTAAATGGCGGATACACCAGAAACCAATACATCCAGCTGTCGACGAATACACCTTCGCCAAATGGAACCAATCTGTGTAGGTGGTATCTTTCATCACGGTAAACCACAATACCGATAATACCGCTGGTAATACCACAAAGCCCAGAAGTCCAGCCACTTTAGATCTCCGAGTAATTTCGTTCAATAAAAATAGAGCAAGAAATACAGCAATCCATACTAGCCAAACACTTAGAAATCCTGCTCCTTCTGCATAATTAAACTGAAACATATCCTTGCTCCTTTAGGAATTACACATTTTAAAATCTGGTCATACCAGTAGTGCAAATACATTTATATTCTATAAATAATCGTTAAGATTGTCAAGTATTTATCAAACTTATTTGTTTGGATCTAATTCTATTGATTTTTATTCCATATTATGATATTTTCTTAATATCTGGTTGTACCAGTCTGGGGATTATATCAACTGCACTTTAGAAAGGAATACATATGGACTTTGCAAAATTAAAAGCCCCTACATTAAAAGAACTTTTTGTCAGGGAAATTGAAGCTATGATTCTCTCCGGAAAATTAAAAATTGGTGATAAACTTCCACCTGAGCGCATACTAGCTGAAAAGATGCAGGTCAGTCGCGCTGTGGTCAACGGTGGAATTGCTGAACTTTCTAGAAAAGGGTTTTTAAGAGTAAAGCCCCGTTCCGGAGTATATGTAATAGATTATCGTCGCCATGGTACCGTTGAGTCACTACTCTCCATTATGAATTACAATGGAGGTCACCTACGTCGGGATGAGATTCGTTCTATCTTGGAAATTAAGATGATTGTGGATAAGCTGGCGGTAGAATTATCTGTGGACCGACATTCTGATGAGGATATCATCTCCTTGGAAAGCTCCTTAGATGAGATAAAAAGTCAAGACGATAGTATCGAAAAAGCCGCTGACGCCGCTTTTTCCTTTTATCATGAATTGGCCATGACCAGCCAGAACACTTTGCTTCCCTTAATCTATCGCTCTTTCCGCGTTCCCGTTACGCATCTATGGGCAAGATTTATTCAAAAATACGGTAATGATGTTGTCTATAATAATGCTCGGGAAATCTTTATGGCACTTAAAAACCATGATAAAGCGAAAGCCCTGGCATCCGTAGAGAAAGCAATTTCTGCCTCCATCTCCGGTTCGAAAGAAATATACGAGGCTTAAACTCTTCTTATTCCTATATTATAAAACTGCCGTTGATATATACAAACGGCAGTTTTATTATGATTAATTAAAATACTACGGATAAACTAAAAGTCTCAGTTCTCTTTAACTTCATTCACCGAATAAAATTAGTATAAATTCCTTGCTCCTTTTCAGGCATTCCATACTTTTCTTTACCAAGTGCAATACTTTTAATTAGAAAAGACATATTCCTACCTAGTGTTCTCATCACTTGAAGTCCCTCTAAATCTTTCTTTACTTCCTCAGGGGTATTTCCATGGACACTGTTCCAATACTGACTGGAGACAACTGGCATACCGGAGATGGTAAAGTACTTATTAAGTTGATCAAAAGTAGCTGAAGCTCCCCCTCTTCTTGCTGAAACTACCGCTGCACCCACCTTCATAGATTTATCCCATTGAGTACTATAAAATAATCGATCTAAAAATGATACAAGTGTTCCATTTGCAGAAGCATAATAGACTGGTGAACCTATAATGAGACCATCGGATTTTTCTAATTTGCTAGCAACTTCATTCACTATATCATCAAATACACATTTTCCATTCTTTTTACATTGCCGGCATGCGATACATCCTCTTATATCCTTATGACCAACATGAATAATCTCAGTTTCAATCCCTTCCGAATTAATTACCTTGGCTGCTTCCTCTAAGGCTGTATAGGTACATCCTTTAGAATTAGGGCTACCATTGATTAATAATACCTTCATAATATCCTCCTTGCTTCCCTTTCAAATAAACTTCAATATCATTGTAATACCTGTAATTAGTACAGGTCAATACATTTATGGAGCATTTTCCCATTAAGCTAACAGGTTCAGTATGAAATAATATGTTTAAGGTAATATATATTATTAAAGTCTTAAATAGAATACTTTAAAGGTGACTTATGAAGAAAAATAATAAACACGAGATGATGTACAGGAAAAATCATGAAACTGGTCGTGTAATTATAGATATCGCACTTGATGATTATATCGAGTTCTTTCATGAATGGGATAATTCTGCTTATAAGAAGCGTGACCTACATGCAGAGCTGGCAGAATTTCTAGATTTATGTTCCGAAGAAATCCCCTTACGCAAAGATTTAGAAATCGTCTTTTCTTTAAATAACGCTGAAGTCAGGAAAGATAAAGAGGAGCAGATACGCATAAGCTATCGAAATTACTATAATTCTTTAAAACGCCTAGAGGATAGAAAAACCAAAAGAATTGTTCAAGTTTCCGTGTTTTTACTCATAATATCCCTTATACTGTTAACCGCCTATGGCTTGTTGATTGATACTGACGTTAACACAATCTTTTCAAGGGTTTTTCTAGAGAGTTTATTGATTGGAGGCTGGGTTTTTACTTGGGAGTCTGTGCATCTCCTATTCATTGACATCATTGTGCCTTTTCGCAGACGTCGTGAGTTAAAGCGATTTCTAGAAGCAGATCTTAGTTTTAAATATTTATATGATTAATTTTCTTAATATATGTAATCATTCAAGCTCAAATCAAAAAACAAGATATATCTAAAATAACGGCTCAAAAGAAAATTTCTGAGACCCCTCGCTCATCAGTTCAAAGGTTTCCTAATATAATGAGGATGTCGTAAATAGAAAGTAAACTCCGCTCATATACTTCATAATTTACAACATCCTCATTTTCATTAATATTTTAAAATTAACGGTCTTTCACTAAGACATCTTGGTTCCGCATTTTCCACAGAATTTGACCGGCGACTGATAAGTTGTATTACAACTAGAACATACATATTGAGTTGCTGCCACATTTGCTGCATTAACAGACTCTTCCGCTTTTTTCTTACCAAAGACTTCTTTTTCTTGTGTTTCAAGCTTCTCTATCTCCTGTGTCAATTCTTCAATATTTATGTACTTCGCTTTAATTTGCTCACAATGGATATTGATTTGTTCCATAACAAGTTCATCGTTTTCCCAAGAGGTATAAACCATGGTTCCCAATTCTGAAATCAAAGTATCAATTTCCTTCTTTAGTGTACTTATATGTGTTTTTATCTTAGCACTTTCCATAAATACAGAAGTTTTAATACCAATTGCTGCAGTTGTTCGGGTTACAGCACTTTGAAGCTTGTTGACTGGTTCATTTGCCACTGAATATTCCTCCTATCATTTTTTAGTACCAACTTGTATAATTACCAAATCCACCTACTATCGATGATACATCTGTATCAATCGTTACTTTCTTTTTCTTACCATTATAAAGTAAAAGGTCTCCTTTTTCTCTATCTATACTATAATCAGTCAAGTATATGATATTTTTATCGTCAATTGGAAGGAATGAATAGACATCATCCGCGATATCTATTGCTTTATTCCCCTTAAGGTAGGTTAAGGTTCCTTCATAATTGCTAGTACTATAATCAGTAAAATACAGTAATCCGTCTCCCTTAGCATAGCTAAAAATCAAGCCGGTATAAACATCATCATCGACCATTTTTCCATCAAGATATAAATCTCCGGCACGATTTCGTATGTCTTTGAAGTAATATAATTTGTCACCTCTTAGTGCAATTTCCATTACATCTTCATCAATGCTTACAGGTTTTCCTATTTTACCTTTGGAAATTTTCACTGATGTTAAGTCACCCTCACCATCTTCATAATCATAATTATCGAGATAGTATACAGTGCTATCCTTAGTAATGGTCCAATTCACCGCATTATCAACATCTAATGTGCTTTCAGTTTCTTCATAAGCGAGGTAAAACTCTTCGTCAACCTCTCTTTCGGAATTTACTTTATAACTTAAATCGGATATAACATTATAATAGTATAAACCATTCTCATCAATTAAATCAGATAGTTTATATGTACTATTATTAAGTTCTTTATTTTTCTGATAAATAACAATGGGTACTTGATTACTCCATTCTGTTACATAGTCATAAGAATTATAGTTCATTGCAAGGTCGGATGCAACTAAAGTCTCTTCACCGTTCTTCCAATATAATAAATTATATTTCTCATACGTAATTGCATATTCTTCATCGGATAAAGCTTCTCTTAATTCATCCCTGCTTAACTTCTCTTGATATTCATTATATTTAGCACGATATTCATCATATAGTGCCTCGTATTCTTCTACTTCTTTTTGCCAGTTTTCATACTCTTTTGTATATTCCTCATATGCCTCATTATATCTATCCTCATCAACAACTTCATTCCAATATCCATACTCACCGAGCTCTTCGTTATAAGTATAAGACCAATAGGATGAAACCCATTCTTGTGTTGTGTAATCATATCTACTCGGTGCACTAGGTGATTCTGGATAAGTTGCCTCAGGTTCTACTGGTTCAACCATTTCATTATCTGCACTCAATAAATCATCATGAACAAATGAAGATAATTTATTGGTTATCTCTTCACGTTTTATAAAATAGTAACTATCATTTGCTGCGGATACGATAGAATAAATATCTGATGCGATTTTTTCTTTTTCCTTTGAAGCTTCTTTTATGTATAGGGAGTCTTCCTTTAAATATTCTACTATCTTATTTTCCATACTAACAGAGATGATAGTTGAAGCACTATCAATTTTTTCTTTTTCTCCCTTTTTTCCTTTGAGAGTCATCTCATAAATGTTGGTTTCACCATCTACTATTGCTTCGTAGATTATATAATCTCCCTTACTATTGATATGAAACTTTTTAACATCCTCAGCCAACTTTTCCTTACTATCGGATTTGCGATCGTAAACATATAGTTTTCCTTCATATCCTTTGATATAGAAGAACTTAGATCCATCCTTGCTTAAATCCACCCATGAACTATCTATTCCGCTATCAATCTTATGGGCTGAATCTGATTTTTCATTGTTTTTATTCAAATCCCTCCAATAGAAGGTTGCTTCACCATTTTCCACTCGATCTGGATAGAATATAAATCTTCTATCTTCACTAAAGCAAATTACATTATTAAGATAATGACTAAAGTAACCATAATCGTCATCAATTAAATCACTTGTAAGTTCCATCGGTTTGATCTTGGATAAATAGGTAAAATTCAGCTCACCGTCTTTTACATACATAGCATGTGGCTTGTCAGTTTTACCGCCACGTAAGAGTACACCTGCCAATAGTATCACTACAATTACTGCAGCTATAATCCCAATTTTTTTGGTTGGTAAGGATTTGAAATCTAATTTAGCTTTTAAGTTCTCTGCCACCTGATCTATAGAAGTAGCTTGACTCGGTACACTCTCTCCCTCTGTTTGCTTTGTAGCAACCACCTCACCAGTTCCAAGTTTGCTACCACATTCCAAACAAAACGCCTGATCTGATGTGGTTTTAGCTCCACATTCTTGGCAAAAGATT
Organism: Clostridiales bacterium; assembly: GCA_012518075.1. Classification (GTDB taxonomy): domain Bacteria; phylum Bacillota; class Clostridia; order Caldicoprobacterales; family UBA3941; genus JAAYTG01. The sequence goes on from JAAYTG010000134.1 coordinate 5,971, forward strand.
GTTTCATTTGTCTGGATTTGCTCTTGTGGTTGTACCTCCTTTACCTCTTCTAGTTTTGTTCCACATTTTGAACAGAATTTGTCGTCCCCCTCTATGACAGAATTACAAGTAGGGCAAGTTCTTTGTGATGTCATTCTTCATTTCCTCCTATATGTAGTATATTAATTAATATAAAATATTACCTTGTTAATACTTCCAAAGTAGTTGTGGATATTGGGAACATAATTCTTCTACATCCCTATCAATCTCTATTGTTTTCTTATCACCAAGATAAAGCTTCAGCGTTCCCTCCCTGCGGCTACTATCATAATCCGTCAAATAAACCACAGCGTCCTCTTCTACTTCCAAAAATGCCATAACATCGTCCGCAATACGCACCTTTTTATCCCCTTTCAAATAATAAAGGGTCCCACCTCTTTCATCTTTAAAATCAGTGTAATACAGAACAGTATTATTACCTTTACCAGGATATAAAGTTCCTTCAGACATATCGCTCTCGACTAATTTATTACCTGCATATAACTCCACCTGATCATGGATTGTATAAATCATATTACCAATATTGCTAAGATAATAGTTAGAAACCTCTTCCTCTACAATGGTAGCCTCTTCGACCATTCCTTCTGAGACATTTACACTCATGAGTGTACCTTCTTCTTTTTCTTCATCGTAATCTGTTAGAAAATATACCATACCACTATCCGTTATTTTAATAAATTTAAGATCTTGATATTCCATTGGATATTCCAAATTTTCTACCGCCATATAAAATTCATTCATCTGAATTCTCGATGAAGAAATTCTATTTTGAATATCATATATAACCTCGAGGTAATTATTATGATCCTCCATCAGTTCGGAAAACTTAAGTTCCCCAAGATCGGATTGTGCATATTTTTGATAGATTACAATTGGCACTTGTGAACTGCTTGCACTCAAATGATTATCTATATAACTATTTAAAACCACATCTGAAGCAACTTCAGTTTCTACTCCCTGATGCCAGTAATATAGAGAGTATATATTGACAGTAATAGCATTTTCATCACTTCTTAACTCATCTCTAAGCTCATCTCGCAACAATTTACTATCATATGCTTCTCTCTCTAAGGCATAGGCTTCTTCATAACGTTCCTTTTCGGCTAACCATTTTTCATGTTCTCTATTATATTCTGCTTCAGCCTCATTGAAGCTATCATAATCTACTTGCTCCTCATAATAACCCCACTCTGCTAGGTCTTCGTTATATTCATTTCCCCAATAACTAGAAATCCACTTTCTTTCGGTGAAATCTTCTCTATTTGGGTATACTGGCTCTGGAATTAAAGTAGATTCTGCCGGCTCCTTTATCTCCTGATCACCATCCGACATATCGTCTATTACATAGTCCGATAGATTTATGGTAAATTCATTTCTTTTTAAATAATATACAGCATTCTCGCCCACAACTTGTACAATACTAGCGATATCCGATGCAATTTTTTCTTCTTCCTTATCCATCTCTTTTATATATAAGTTGTTATCTTTACGGTAGAACACTGTCTTACTATTAGGGAAAGTAGCTTCTATCAAGGCATTGTTATCAATTTTTTCCTTGTTTCCTTCCGTTCCCTCAAGATACATTTCATATACGGCAGATTCGCCATCGACAGAAATTTCATAAATCAGATAATCGCCCGTATCACTTACATAGAACTTACTTACATTGTCATCAAGTTTTTCAGTTTCTTGTGCTTTTCTATCATAAATATAAAGCTTATTATCTTCTCCTTTTAAATAAAAGAACTTCAATCCATCCCGACTTAAAGCTAAGTACTCCGTGTGTATATTACTATCTACTTTAACGCCTTCAGAGGATTTTGTTTGATCCTTCTTCATGTCTCTCCAATAATAAGTTGCTCCATTATCATCATCACGATCTGGATAGAAGATAAATCTCTCATTATCACTAAAAAGCACTAAGGAAGGATAATCAAAATAGGGCATACCAATTGGATTAATATCTTCACTTTCCCCATTTGCAAACAATTTACTTGTTAATTCAAATGGATTTACTTTAGGGAGATAGGTAAATTGAATTTCGGAATCCTTAAGATACATTACATAAGGCTTTCCAATTGAATTTCTACTCCAGTATAAAAATGTACCCGTACCCGCCAACATAAGAACAATCAATATAGCGACAACGATAGCTCGCTTTATCCTATGTTTCTTTTTAGAACTAGTATTTTTTGTTGCCTCTTCTACTTTCCCTTTTATAGGATCCTCAGCTTTTATTGTTTCTTTTAAAGGATTTCCACATGCTGGACAGAATGAGAACTCAGCTGTTGTTTCAGTTCCACACTCTGTACAATAAATTTTCTCATAGATTAGCGCCGCATCTTTTGACTCTATTGTTTCGGACGACGGCTCTTCCTTCTGCACTTGTATTTCTTCACCGCAATTGGTACAAAAACGTCCTCTCTCTTCAATGCTTGCCTGACAATTCGAGCATGACATTTTATTTGCCATCCCTTCTCCTCCTTATACATTTAAATAATTTTTCTCAATCTATTGTAAGGTAGGGCTTAGCACTTCCTATTCTGATTTTTCCTTTGTATCATCCTTTGTATCCACATCCTCTTCTGATATTGGATCCAGATCATAATAGATCTCCATTTCGGGTCTACTAGTTTTTATAAAAGGTAACTTTTCTGCAAATGGTAATTTATCCACACCTTCTGCTCCTATAAGGCTTTCCCATCCGTTTTTTTGAATGTAATATGCACTCAGCATTCCACTCATAATTCCTAGGAAAATTACGAAAGTGTAAAGATAAATTAATCTAAATCTCCTCTTCTTAGGAGATTTTTTAGATTCCGTTTTTTCTAACTCCAGTGTTTCTGCTTTCGGTTTTTCCACTTCCGTTATTTTTACTTCCATTGTTTCTACCTTCTGTATTTCCACTTCCGGTTTATGTATATAGCGCTTTTTCTCTTCGTTTAGTGGTTTTGCTTCTTCTTGTGAGGCTTTAATTGGTGCTGTTTCTTCCAATTTATGACCGCAATATCCACAAAATCGTGCCCTATCCATTATTTCTTTATTACAACTGGTACATATCATGAAAGCACACCTCCCCAAAGGATTTCAGTCGCTACAAACCTTTTAATATGATCGTAAAATATGAGAGTTTCTAAGCCATGCAAATCTACATATAAATACAGGAAGGTACCAGTGATTATGGTAGCATATAGTATAATCACCAAGAGTAAAGGTGCTAATCTCTTCTTTCTTTTATTACTCTTTTGGCTCTTATTGTTTTTATTCCTCTTTATATCCTTTTTTCTATTATGCTTTTGTATTGTTTCGGCTTTTTCATTGGGATTTACTTCTCCAGTAATCACATTAGGAAATGATTTTTCTGTATCTTCCTGCTCTCTTTCTTGTGATACATTAATCTTATTACCACAGTAGCCGCAAAAAGCCGCTTTATCACTTATTTTATTACCACATTTTGTACAGTACAACAAATACCCTCCTTTATGGAATTGGTTGTGTATCACCTATTGTATTAATAGGTCTTATTTTCCCATCAACGTATTCAAATACAGTCCAATAAGTACCTTTTTGTCCCACAGGTATATTGAAGGATGCAATTTGGCTTCCTCCTTTGAACACCGTAATGTAAGCTCCAGAATAACTCATTGCTTCGCTTTCTGAATCATGCTTATTCGTATAATCATGTACAGCATAGATCCATCCATCCTCAAGTGGCCCCATAATAGTTATGGTCTCTGGTCCATAACTTGTTGTATCATCTACATCCAAATTGGCCATTTCTACAGAATCCCATCTGTAGCTCATATCCCTGTAATATACATTAAACTTAGATCCATCCGGTTTTTTACCGATCAAATGGGAATCTAAATCCCTCGGATGTTCATTCCATCTTAAAACAATTCTCAATTGATTTTCAGGAAGAATTGGTGAAATGGAAAAGGTTTGATTACGATTAGGTTCTGATGCATGTACAATAATATTGTAATATGCAGTATAGTAACCATCTTTTTTCGCCTCAACAGAATAGTATCCTACTGGAATTTCACTAATGGAATATCTTCCTGCTGAATCTGTTGTCGTTGTAAAATCACTTACATATCCTCCGGAATTATTATTCCAGTTATCTCTTAATCGAATTTCCACTCCCTGTTCTGGCATTCCATTGATGGCATTGGTAATGATACCACTTGCCTCACCATTTCCGGTTTGCTCATTGTCAACCAATAAAATATGTTCGGTAAATTTCGATTCGCCATCCTGTACTTCCTGTACCGAAGTAAGCTCTTTATAGCCTGGTGCTGTAATTCTTAATACATATGTACCTTCCGTGACATTGAAGCTAAACTTACCACTATCATTGGTTCTGGCTGTCTGCAATGGTGTGGTTCTATTATTATTGGCATAAAGTTTAACAGTGGCATTGGTTATAGGTTTATATTCTGAACTAGTTGTATATTCGGAGACTCGTCCTTCCATATCACTGCCGGATACCATTACTTTAAAGAGAGTACTAAAGGATTTCTTCAGATCCTCATCCTTATAGGTTGCCGTTACATAGAAACTCGTTCCACCATTTTCCGGGAACGCAACTTCATTTCCCCTTTTATCCAATACATTACCATCTACTGTAAACTCTATATCTGCTATGTCGATCGCCTCGGAATCCAGTCTTCCACTGGTAATATCAAAATACTCATAAACAATCATTGGGGCTGTGAATGTTGTATTTAACCCCCTAACTGTTGCTCTACTTGAAGATATACCCAATGGTATCTTGTTATTTCCTATTTTTACTATAGGTGCTTTCGCTTCGATTAATTCTGTACTATATCCATATTTCTTTACTAAAAGATTAACATAAGCATTTATATCCGCACTAAAATAAACCCCAGCTTCTAGATATCCAGGGAAGTATCTTACCTTTAATTCCTCTGGTCTTTTAACGGGCCATGTAACAAAAAAATCAGTATAAAGACCCGCCTGAGGATCCACTTCAATAAATGCAACTTTCTCATTAACAATTACAACCTTAGCCACTAATTTTAAACCAGTCTTTAATTCCGCCTTACCAGTCAATGCAATCGTTGGGGCTGAAGGTGTGCTATATACATCTTTATATGGACGGAATTCTCCATCACCAAAATATAGCCCTACAGTTGTTATTGTTTTGCTATGACTTCCAATAATCAACTCGGTTGACATCTCTAAATCAGTAAATATCTTTACTTCTACCCCAAACTTGATTAATGGTATCGATGGTAATCTCAGATTCCATTCAAAGAGTTTCATGTCTCCATCCACGGAATCCTCTTTCTCACGAGCCAACTTTCGCACAGACTCTTTTATCTTTGCATCCAATTGGGACTTGATCTGTTCACTGTCAAAACCTTTCGAAATACCGACGGTCCAAGATAGTTCATTTGTTACTGTGGTAGAAAAATCAAACTTCAAATTACTAACGGGCCCATCAATATTACACATAGCCTTCATGCCAATCAGGTTTTTAAATGTTATAGTAACTTCATGATCTTTCAGGGCACTGATATTAAACAATCCCTTTTTTCCTGGATAAAAAGTTAATTCAACTTCTATCTCAGCTGTATTATCATCATCATTAACATCGCATTTTACACTAATATCGACATCCTTGGGTGGTTCCTCCTCAGCATAAGCAACTTTAACTAAGGATGCGAAAAAACTACTAGATCTGAAATTCTCTACAATTTCTATTTCTATCTCCGGATTATTAACAAATTCGTTCACATCCCAGGTATATTCTCCATAAACTTCTAACTCTGAAAATATCTCATCCAAGGCAGGTACCTCTACCTTCGCAGTTCCGTCGCCAAGTATTTCAACTACCTTGTATGCCTCGCCCATATTTTCATCAATGAAGATATCACCAAGAGAAATATTATTATCCTCTACCTGAATTCTGTCCTCTTCAATAATAGTTATTTTACTTTCTTCAATGGGCTTTACTTCTTCTGTATATTCATACTTCTCAGTTGCTTCCTTCTCTATGGCAAATGTCAGTTCTTTTGCAGTATTCAAAGTATCTCCACTAAATGATGCACCTTCATCTAAGACCAATTTATACTGTTTACCAGCCTCATATCCTTCAGAAGGTGGCATTATTTTAAACTGAGTCCCATTCACCCTTTTCGCAGGTACATTTAATTCAGTACCGTTTTCATCCTCCAAAGTAAATAACTGATTAAGATTATTCTCACTAGTATCTATATAAAATACTATATCTTCGGATGCTTTTTGCAAATAATAAGCATCCTCTTCTTCGGTGAATACTCGCAAATAATCTATATCAAAAGAGGTTTCACCCTTTTCAAATAGTTTATTGCTTCCAATAAATCCTCCGAAAGTAGATGCTATATAAAGTAAAACACATGAGATAAATATCCAAAATCGTTTCATAAGTCCCTACCCTGTAATATTACTGGTAAAAACAAACCGGTATATTACGATACTCCTTTTCTCCTTAGTTTTATATTTAATGAATTTATTGTTTAAGCATAGTTATTTATTTAATTGCTATATCTTTAAAAATTCCTTGATTATGACGTAAGTTCCCGCGAGAAACAACAATCCTGCAAATAATACGATTCTCATGTTTGGTCTAACTATACCTTCTTGCGGGTCCATTTCATTATATAAAACCACAATTTTTTTTCCTATATGATAGTCAGAAGAATAGTAGCCCGATTCAATCTCATAGGTCTTTCCATTAATCGAATAGGCTACTGTTGCTCTATATACTGGTTTACCTTTTCCACTTGTATGTACATGTGTTATATCTGTTATGATTCCTTTGGTTTTTCTTTGGTTAGGTACCTTTTTTCCTAAACCGAATGATAGTATCAGAATGGCCCCAATAAGATAAAGAAATAATCCTCCACCCATATCTTCCCCCCTAAAAACTTTACAATCTGCTTTCTGAAAGCCTATTGCATATTTTTGTATATTTATGTATATTTAATAACAATACTGTCATATAATTTATAATATACTACTATTTACCACATTTATCAAGTTATACCATATATATTTCAATAGAAAAGTTAATACCAAAAACGGGATTATCGTACTAGATTGTATGATAGTCCCTTTCACTTTAATTTTATCATATTTTAGATTACAAAAGCAGAATTAATATCTTATTTCTGTCTCGTCGTTGGCTTTGATACTATAATATTATTCCATGACTCAACCTCATATAGGTTATATTTATTACTACCTGTTATAAGGACAGTACCGTCCTTCTTTAAACCAATTGTATATGCAGCTCCTGCTCCTATGGCAACTACATCCTCCCATCCTTCAACATCCGTCCTATTATACTCATTATCGCCAGTTGCCACTACGGTACCATCTGCTTTTAATCCAACCGTATGCCAATCTCCTGCAGCTATGGCAACAATATCATTCCAATATACAGTATTACATTGACCATAATCATTGTTACCCTTTGCCCAGACGGTTCCATCATACAGTAAACCTACCGTATGCTCTTCCCCTGCCGCAATGGATACCATATTATCCCAATGATCAATATATATCTGATCTCTACTATTATCCCCTGCTCCTAATACGGTACCATCTTTTTTTAATCCAATAATGTGTTTTCCTGTAACTGATACAGCAACCACATCTTCCCAATCCTGAAGATTAAGCTGACCAAATTCATTATCTCCCGTTGCTATTACTGAGCCATCAGATTTTATTCCAACCGTATTCCAGTTTCCAGAGGCTACATCTACAATGTCCTTCCATTTATCAATATTTAGCCGACCAAAATCATTATCACCGCTACCTACCAATGTACCATCCGATTTTAAGCCTACTGAATGTATTCCTCCTGCTGAAAAGAGCTCTATATTATCCCATGTACTAAAATTGCGTTGTCCATATTGGTAATTCCCAGCAGATTTTAATACTCCCTCTTCAGTCATACCAATAATATGCCAACTACCTGCGGATATCCCCCTACCTATGCCCTGTAATAACTCTATTGAATCAAGATAATAAAATATCCTCATTAAGTTTTTTCTCGCCTTATTATATTCCCCTTCATTAATATAATCCTTTGCTTGTATATAAATTAATTCTGTTACATTATCCAGGTGGCTTATACTGTCTTTATAACCGCCGAGAAAAAGAAAGATTTCTAAAGCATCTAAATACTCTTTGCTATGAATATAACTAATCCCAATATCGTAATATCTATTCATACATTCTTCAAAACGATCTTTACTATCTTTGTACTCACCTAAATTAGAAAAACGAGATATGGCTATCCTATACTCACCCTGATTATATAATTCCATTGCACGTTGATAATCTATTTCCAATCGAGCATCAGCTCTAAGCTCAGAGCTATCTTTATAGTCAGAAATCTCATTTAGAATATTAATTGCCTCCGGATATTGTTCATTTAAAATAAGCTGTTTGGCTTTTTTATATTTATTATTCACACTTATACTATTAAACAATATAGAGCCAATAATCACCAATAGTATTGCAGAAGCTATAATTGCAAAAAACCATTTGATAAATGTAAAATTTATAATTTTATTTTTAATTAATAGAAAAAATAAAGCTATGGTAACTATAGCTACAAGCAAATATTTATAACGTTCCGCATTAACAATTAGATAAATAAGGAAAATGCTTCCTAATAGAGTTACTAAAAAGACAAACATGCCGATTATAATATTTTTAATTCCAACAAATCTATCTTTACTTATCATATTTAACTTAATCAAAATCGGTATAGAAACCGGTGCTAAAACACCTGTAAAAGATGCTATTACAAGTAGGATGGAAATCCATGCTTTTGCACCAATACCCATATATGTTTTAAAGGTTTTATTTTGATTAAATTCATTATCGCCATATATTGTACCTATTCCAATTTCAACTATAATATCAAAAGCTTTCTGCATAAATTCTTCAAATGAAATGTTAGAGTAATATTTACCTTTCTCACGAGCCCTTTCTTGCTCTTTGCTAAAATCTGTTTTGGTTCTATATTCATATGAATGCTCGTAGTTTTCATAGTACGAATCACTTGTAGTTGAACCCGCGTTCATCCTTGCGGCATCGTATTTTGCTCTAGTATTATCATCAAATAAAATTTCAAAGGCTTCAGTGATTTCTACAAATCTCTCATGTGCATTAGCACTTTTATTATTGTCAGGATGCCACTGTTTAGCCAGCCTTTTATAAGCCTTTCTAATATCGTCTTTAGTACAGTTTGGATCAATCTCTAGTATCTTGTAGTAGTCTTTCATCTAAGTTTCTCCTGTGTTGATATTTTTTTAATATGATAATTATACCAAATGAATATTATTTCCGCAAAATCTTCTCCAGAGCTTTTCCCTTTGCTAACTCATCGACCAGCTTATCCAAATAGCGAATTTCACGCATAATTGGCTCTTCAATGTTTTCAACACGAACACCACAGATCACACCTTTGATCAAAGCTCGTGAAGGATTTAGTTGGAGCAATTTTAGTTACTGCAACAATTGTTCCTAGTGTTATGGCTTTGTCAAATAAGTTCCTTATACCAGTCACTAGAGATATGGGTATTAATAGAAGCACTTTTTCAATAGGAAACGCTATATTGCAGGCCATTGGAATCTTTCTTGCACCATTCATGACCAAAAAATTGGCTACTGGTAACTTAAAAATAATACAAATGGTAAGTATCGTTATATATTGCCTTGTTTACGCCACATATGCATTAGCGAATACTCCTATTCATCTTTACATTACATCCTTTATATTGGGAATCGCGTATCTAGGAGCAACAATGATTCCTATCAGTATTATGATAACAAACTGGTTTGATAAAAAACGCGGACTGGCTATGAGTCTTGGATTATCAGGAGTTGGAATTGGTGGATTTATTCTTAGTCCTTTAATTACTTATTGGCTTGAAAATTATGGCTGGAGAAAAACATATTTAATATTTGCAGTTATAATGCTAGCTGTATCTCTTCCGGTAAATATATTCATATTTAAGAAGTCTCCTGAGGATAAAGGTTTAAAGGCTTATGGTGCTAATGAAGTTGCTAAAAACGAAAAAGTTCGTAATAATGATTTAGATCTTACTATTTCAACAAAAGAATCTTTAACAAAGCCATTTTTTATATTACTTATACTCGGTATGATACTTAATGGTCTTATTAATACGGGAGCTTTAGGACAGTTCCCTCCTGCCTTGGAAGAATTACATGGTCCTACCGTAGCGGCTACAATTATATCTATATATTCTGTCGTTGGAATATTTGGAAAATTGATTCTTGGTTGGGTTAACGATAAGTTTGGCATTATTAAAGGTATCTTATTTGGGTGCATAACTTTTGGATTAGCCTTTCTTCTAATTATATTTGGTTCAAATATAATCATCGTATATCTGATGGCAATCTCCTTTGGTCTGGGAAATGCCATGGGAGCAGTTATGCCACCTCTAATAACCTCAACCATTTATGGACAGAAAAAATATGGAGAGATTTATGGATATATAAGTAGTGCTACACAATTAGGGCTTACCTTTGGTTCCATATTGGTGGCTTGGATATTCGATATTACAGGCTCCTATAAACCTGCATGGCTAGTTATGATATTATTTACTATAGGGGTAATCGTATTATGGATAACATCTATCAAAGCATCTTTAAAATATAGATAATTATGATGGTTATAAATAAAAAAGCTAAGTTTTAATGGTCTATATAAGTTAACCAAAACTTAGCTTTTTTATTTCTTAAGAAACCCCAATACCTCTAACGAAATAATTCATGAAAGATTGTATTCTTAGATAATTGAATTTGCATAATAATAAATTGTACAACTGCAAGAGCGAATATATTACCAATTCTAAATATATACATAATGAAACAAACAGCTCCAAAAGCAAGAGCCCATAATGCACCATACCATGGCTCATCATTTTGTTTTTTTACTTCTTGAATAATCCCTATCACTGCAATAGGAAGGCTCCACCATAATATGAAAATCAAAAAGTCCAAATTATAACCTGGAAACTTTTTATAATATAAAAGACTTATAAATGCAGGTAAAACTCTTCTTGCTATTCTATACAGCCCGGTCTTTTTGGCAGATTGATCCATTTTCTTCATTACTTTATGATAATCATCCAAAGCTTTGGAGATAATTTCTTTATGCTCTCCAGGAAGGTCTAGCTGCAAAAGACTATTTAATCTGCTTTCATAAGAGGATTCATTGTAAGGATTTTTACAAAACTCTGCTATTTCCTCTTGGATGCTTGCAAGCACTTGGTCTCTTGTAGTATTCGCATTGTATGTCTCAAAGCGATCAGTTTCCATCGTAATATATTTTGATAATGCCTCATAATAAAGAAAATCATCTCTTTGCTCCGATTCGCCTAGGAACTTGATCAAGGCTTTTATGACTGGGAGATAACCTTTGTTCATTCCATTCACAAGCCAGTCTATAGACTTATGTATATTCCCCCTCTTAAGTTCAAGCTTATGTAACTCTACAAAAGCAATGTGCTGCTCATGCATGGCAGCCTGTTGCAGAAAATATTCTGCTTTGTCCAGATTTATAGTTACTCCACCAAATCCATGGAGTAGACAAGATCCATAGGCTAATTCAGCGTGAGGTATTCCTAAATTTGCTGAATTTTCAAGATTAGAAAGAAAATCGTAGTCGCCATTGTTTATATTTTCTAATTCCTCAGCTAAAAAACCTTGAATATTATAATCAGCTGTATCCTGCTTTGAACCTTTGTCACTTGTTATACCATATTCATAATTATCAGCTTTCAAATTAAATCCCCCTACTTTCAATTGGCAGTACTTCTACATCTGTCATATATCTACCGTCGACAAACAAACCACTAAAAAACTCTTTATATTCATCAATCAATTCATTTGGTACATATACTGTTTTTAGCGACTCACATTTACTAAAAGCATTTGAATCACCGGGCAGAGAATATACAATTACAGTTTCAAGATTAGGACAATCTTTTATATTAAACCATGTTGTTTCCTCAGGGAGCGAAATGTTCTTTATTTTATCACATTCCTCCATCGTAAAATTAGTCACCCCTTTTGGAAGCATGATATTTTCTAGATCATAACATTTATATATACGAATTATTGGAACCCCTTGAGAGATATTTAATGTAGTAAGGTCATTGCAAGAGGAAATTTCCAATGCAGAAGCAGAGGCTTCATCTCCCCATGTAAGCGAAGTAAGTCTACCATTAATCTTAACCACACCAAGATTTGCCTCATCAATTATAAGATTTTCTGGCAATAAACCTACTAATTCAACTAGAGGTTGTTTTTTGCATTTGCTAAAATCAATAATAGAAAGCTCACTACCACCCAATATTACCCTTCCAGCACTTTCAGGCACAATAATTTCGTTGATACCAACATTGGTTACTGTCATTTTGCTAAGCTTTTTACAATTGCTCAAATCTAGTTTTCCTGTCAAATCACCACCACTGAAAACTAATTCTTCAAGATTTTCACATTTACTTAGATCAATTGATTGAAGTTCACGATTTAATTTAAGCGACAAATCTTTCATGCTAGAAGGTATCGTTAAATCCGTAATTCCTGTATCATACATATGGAGATCCGTAAGTCCTTCTTTTAATTTAATGCCTTTTATTTCATCTGAATCCGCCGCACTTACACTGATGACCGGCTTAAAAAAGATACGTTTCGGATAAGAAATCACACCATTTGCATAATTAGGAATATGTACGTATAAGGAGTGGGTGGCATTATATTCAACATATACAAAGTAGTTATATGTATTATATATTAGGTAACATAACACTAAAATCACCGCAACTGTTTTTATGCGGAATTTTCTCTGAAAAGCTCTTTTCGCTTTCTCTCTTTTTTTAAACACTTTCAGCTCTTCCTGCTTTTCCAACAGCTTTGCTTCAATAATTTCTGTTTCTTGTTTGCTTTGGCTTTGAGCCTTCAACTTGTTTAAAAAATCGATTTGCTCATCAATAGAGTCCCCATTTATCCCCATGGCAGTCAGTATATCAGACAGGCGTTTCTTTGCTTCAAGCATTGCAACATGATATTCATAGCCATACAATGAAAACAAATCTCTGCAAGCCCATCGATAAGCCTCCAGGGGTTTCCCCTGTATGTCTTTGATTTTTATCATCAGCTTACTGGCTTCTCTTGTATGTCCTTCTGCTGCTTTTATTGCCCATTCTTCTGCTGCCGTAAGGTTGTTCTCATCCATATAACATCTTGCAAGCATTAACATTCCACTGATTTCACCCTGCTCTGCCGCAAGATAAAACCATCGTTTCGCTTCATGAAGGGAGCCTAAGTGTAATTGGCAATCACCACATATTATCTGCGCCGTCAAATCACCTTGTCTGGCAAACGTCTCCAATACTGCAAAGGCATGTTTATAACCTTGATTCTTGTAAGCTCCAACAGCCTCAAGATATTGATCCTGTAGTGTTTTTTCTCGGTTTGATTCAGATTGTCTAGTTTGGGCATCCGCTGCAATTAAAATACCCATGGATAAACTATCAATCGCTTCTTCTATTTGTTCTTGTAGTTTTAAAAGTTCCTCTCTTCGTACATCATCCTGACAACTTTGTATCCGCTCCAAGTATTCGAGATTTTTCTCTTGAAGCAGTTCCATTGTTTCATCTACAGAAAGATTAGGTTCAATCCCAAGCTTCATTAATAAATCAGTCATTTATCGTTAATACCTCCCACAGTTTTACGCTATATATTCCATTTGTAAAATTAAAAGTTGTTATAAAACTAACTTATTTATCGTTTTCGATTGACCCCAATTATCAATTACACAGATATGATGTTCATATACTTCTACGTGGGATACTTGATCATGCTTTTGCATCTCAAGATACCCTTGATTTAATCGCTCTGGTAAAGCCTCACCACATTTGTAATGCTTCAAAATATTACCCTTGTCATCGATTAGATGAATATAACAGCCCGGAAGACCACAACCTGCCAAAATCCCCACAAATTCATCTGGCATAAACTGCATGGTATTGATAATCGTACTTCGAATCGATTCAAGTAAGGCTTGTTTTTGACTTTCAAATCCATCGGTACCGATCTCTGGAACTGTCTCTAAGTCTGAATTTTTGCAATCCGTTGATACTATAGTGGAAGCCGCCTGCTTTGACTGAGTCATCTGCTCGAGTTTTTTCCTAACCTCCACGTCGTTATCCGTAAGTACATCCAGATCCTTAATCGCCCGGATGAATGCACGTGAACGTGGCCGATGCAGGGCATTGGGCCGTGACTTTATTTTCTTGCTTTCAACATAGGAAGACTTATTTGATTCTCTTAGAGAATTCACTTTCGTCTTCTCCTTTTTTATCTCTACCTTTAAGGGCTCAAACATCTATCTTACCTCTTTCCTTCTCTTAAATCCCTTCAATATCCTTATGGGTGACAAGCAAGTAATCCTCCTCTTCTAACTCTACACCAGAGCGGATTTTTTCAGCTAATCTGCTGTTTCTATTTTCCACTGTTTTGTCAACAAGATTACGGACACCTCTTGCATTTCCAAAGTTTTCAACTCTGGATTTCTCATCCAATAAAAAGAGTAGCTTCTCCCTTGCCTGTTCAGACAACTTCAAGCCTTGCCCCTGCAACATTCCTTCAAAAATAGTACGCATTTCCTCAGGGGAATAATCTTCAAATATAATTTCGGTTGGCACCCTGCTTGCAAGGCCTTGGTTTTGTTGAAAAAAGACCTCCATATCATCTGAATATCCTGCAAATATCACCATAAGTTTATCTCGATGATTTTCCATCTCGGCAATTAAAGTATCAATTGCTTCACGGCCAAAGGTATCCTGGGCATCCTTGCAAAGGGAATATGCCTCATCAATAAACAGAATACCTCCCATTGCTCTTTGAACTACATCTTTTACTTTCGGTGCTGTTTGACCTTGATACTGTCCCACCAGATCACTTCTGGTACATTCTACAAACACATTGCCATCCGGGAGGATTCCAAGAGTGTTATAGATCCCTGCAATAATCCTTGCCACTGTTGTTTTTCCCGTTCCGGCATTCCCCTTAAAGACCATATGTAGAGTACCAAATCCTTTGGAATTCCCAAGACCCAACTTGTCCATTTTTTGTTGAACCAGAAGGGTATCCACTTTTTTCTGTACCTGCTCTTTGACTCCCGCAAGGCCTGTAAGGGCATTAAGCTGCTCCATCCAATAATTGATTGGCTTCTCCCTAGATTCATCGGTGCCAAGAACAGCTTGGATATCTTCAGATAGGATCATCTTTAGATCATTATCCATCAACTTTTCTCCGGCATTCATTTTCTTGGCTAATCGAACACTCTGTTCTTCCACAACCATATCCATCACATTGCGAACTCCACGGGCGTTACCAAAATCACTTCCCTTTGATTTCTTTTCAATAAGTTTATATGCAAGCTGCTTAGCATCTTCCTTCAGTTCAAAGCCATTATTGGACATCAAAATTTCGAAAATCTGCATCATTTCCTCTAATGTATAATCTTCGAAAATAATCTCATTAGGTATCCTGCTTGACAGTCCCTGATTCCTACGGAGGAACATGTCCATATCCTTTTCATATCCTGCAAGAATGACCATTAAAGAATTGCGTTTGTTCTCCATTTCAGCTAGTAAAGTATCGACCGCTTCCTTTCCAAATGCATCGCTGTCGTCAGCACAGAGGGAATAGGCTTCGTCTATAAATAGGACACCTCCGGTGGCCTTGTCTATCAATTGCTTAACTTTTGGGGCTGTTTGTCCAGCATAAGAAGCCACAAGATCGGCTCTGCCGCATTCGATGAATACATCTCCATCGGGCAAAATCCCTAAGGTATTATAGATACCCGCAATTATCCGAGCTACCGTTGTCTTTCCGGTACCAGCATTGCCTTTAAAAATCATGTGAAGTGTACCATAGGAAGCCTTATCCATCTGACCGCGGTCAATACGTTCTTTATTAATCTGCATCCGGTATACCATCTGCTCTACTTTACGCTTTACCCGATTCATGCCAGTGAGAGAATTCAGCTCATTCATCCAATCTTCAAAGGATTTTTTACCTGTCGTGGTTTTTGCCATAGCAGTAAAAATATCTTCTTGTTTTATCAAAACATAATCATCAGCTTTTTGTGCCTTACCTTCTGATTTTATATTAATCAGCCGCACATTCTGGCATTCCACCACACGATCCACTAAATTTCGAACACCACGAGCATTACCGAAATTTTTCCTGGAGGATTCTTTACGAATATAATCTAGAATGGTTTTACCGCAATCCATTTCCATTTGCATTCCTCTGGATGCAACCATACTATTAAAAATATCGCTCATCTCTTCAACCGTATAGTCCTCAAAGATCACTTCATTAGGAAAACGGCTGGCAAGCCCTTGGTTTTTCCTAAGGAATTCTTCCATATCTTCCGAGTATCCAGCAATAATAACCATCAAGTCATCCCTATTGTTTTCTATCTCAGCTACTAATGTATTGATTGCTTCCATCCCGAAGGAATCACCATCACTGCTACAAAGTGAATAGGCCTCATCAATGAATAAAATACCACCCATAGCTTCACTAATCTTGTCCTTTACCTTCAAAGCCGTATGCCCTTGATAGGCTCCTACCAGGTCTGCACGAGTACACTCTATAGTCTTATCCCCATTCCTCAAGATTCCTAGTTTCTTATAGATACTTCCAAGAATACGTGCAACCGTAGTTTTTCCAGTACCGGCATTACCTTTAAAAACCATGTGGAGTGTTCCAAATCCACCTTTTGTTTCAATCCCATGGTTTTGGGCTTCTGTGAAGGCCTGTGCCATAGCAACCATTTTGTGTACCCGTTCCTTAACCGAAGCAAGGCCAATCAGGCTATCAAGTTGTGCAAGCAGTTCTTCAATGCTTTCTCCCTCTTCCCTCTCTTCAAAATCCTCAGCTTCGATGATCATCAGTTGATCCCTTGTATAATAATCCAACTGGGAGATTCTTTTGGCTACATTTAGAATCGCCTTCTCCAGAAGAATTATCAATTCCTTTACCCACAAAAATGAAGGGAGTTTAAGCTGGGGCTTTAATATAACTTCCAGTGCCTTACAAGCACTGCTTGATAAGCTGTACCCCTTATTCTTAGATAAAATGCGTGCAATTTCAATCATCTGAGACATCGAATAGGGTGGTATGGTTATATCAAACAGAAAAATACCTTGAAGCACTGAATAACTTGTCAAAAATCTATCAATAGAAGTATTGCCACCTATTAATATAAAGGAGTAATCCGATTTGCCCACCTCAATTGCTTTTGCTAAAGCCTCTAATATAATACCGGATGAGCCTTTATCGTTTATTCCATAAACTTCATCAATATTATCAATAACAATCGTCTGCTTACCAGTTCCTGATATCATACGAAGAAACTGATTGTAATCGCCGGAGGAGAGATTTTTTTCTAGGTCTATTTTAGAAATAACTTCTACCTCTTCTTCACTATGTACACCAAAATCAACGAGAAGACTAGCAATTATGCCCGCTATCATACTTTTGCCTGTGCCGGGAGCTCCCCTTACAATAAAATGATAATTCTCATCTTCCGGACTGCTGATTTCATGTGTCTGCATCTCCTGATTATATTGTAACAAGGTATAAAAATCTAACAATTTTCTCTTTGCTTCAACCAGTCCAACCACATGATCAAAACGGTCATTAATCGCAGGCGGAAATTCATATTGATCAATGGGATCTGAATTTTGCGTATCAATATCTATATCGAAAAGCTTCTCTGAATTGGCCATTCCTTTTTCATTAGTTTCTCTTTGAAACATACTTAATATCTGCTTAGCATAGCTATCGGCATCATTACTTTTAATTTTTTCTATAAGAATTGAAGCCTGTTGGAAATATTTGCCTCCATATTCAAAAATCCGCTGCAGTTTTTTGCACATTCGTCTTGCAGCGGAGTTTTGTCCCTCAAGAATGTATAAAGCTGAAAGCTCTAACATATATTGTTCCACATATTCTTCCTCGATCAACTGCTCTAAAGCCTCAATTTTATCTTTATTGGATGCTTCTCGGCCTTTTAGAATTTCATAATTACCAATGAACCAGTTGATATCTATATCGCCATTCTCCTCAATTTCACACAAGATTTCTTCGGCATTGTTAAAATCTCTTACTTCGATATACAGACGTAAAATCTCAGGATAAATTTCCTGTGCATCAATTTCTTTCATGGCATGCAAATACCATTCTACGCTTTTCTTGTATTGCCCGATCTTTTCGAAAGCTACGGCAATCTGAAAGCAGGTATCTGCATCGAGTGACGTTGGATCAGTACTGCTGCCGTAGGTTGCTATATCCGAATATCGTTCATTTTTCTTCAGCTCAAGTATCTGATGATAATCCAATGCGGTATCCTCCTGTCAGTTTATTTCATAGTTCGCTATCAATCCCATGAGTTCATTTAGCTCCTCATCATCCATATTAGCGTCTCGCTTTATGGTGAATTCCTCTGATAACTGAACAGATGGAATCTCGCAATAGATATGTAGCAATTGGTTTTTATCTAATTCTAATCTAATTTTTACTTCTGTTCCAGCTGGTAGCTTCTCTGGAAGATCGATGATAGAAGTAAATAAAGTAGTAACATCACTCAGTTCTTTAAATTCGCCTTCCGTGACAGATAGCTCAATGGCCTTCTGGTTATTTACTGTTGTATAGAATATTTGTTCAACTCCACAAGGCAGCGAGGAATTGCGGGGGATCAGAATATGATTAACTTTTTGCTTGTTTTTTAAATTATCAATGACCACAACACCTATGCTATGGGAACAAACGTCAATAATACTGCTTTCATTTACATCTTCCATCAGCATATTTGAGTAGAGAGCCGCCCCCAAAGCTACTGCCTCATCCGGGTTCACCTCTTTCGATGGCTGCTTTCCAGTCAAATTCTGTATCTGTTGCGAAATGTAGGGTATTTTGCTGGAGCCGCCTACTAAA
Source organism: Clostridiales bacterium (assembly GCA_012518075.1). Taxonomy (GTDB): domain Bacteria; phylum Bacillota; class Clostridia; order Caldicoprobacterales; family UBA3941; genus JAAYTG01. The sequence goes on from JAAYTG010000134.1 coordinate 25,081, forward strand.
ATAATCTTATCCAAATCATCAAAGGTAAGCCCAGAATCCCTTAATGCCTTCTTCATTGATATAACAGATCGATTGTAGAATTTCTTTACCTTATCTTCAAAAAGTTCTTTAGTAATAGGAATACTTTCCTTAATTCGTCCAATCTTTATGATAATGTTTGCACTATTTTTACTGCTTAATTGTATTTTGCAGTTTTCAGCCTTCAATATCAATTCTTGATATTCATCGAGATACTCTTCCTCCTCAAGATCGATATTATGCTTTTCCATTAAATAGTCACACACATAATCCACGATATCCTGATCAAAAAACTTGCCTCCAACATTAGCCAAACCATGGGTACTCTTCACTACAATGTCACTCTGCTTAATTTGTATAATCGTTACGTCAAAGGTACCTCCACCCAAATCGTATACCATTACATTGGCATTTCCTTCTAGTCGCAATTTATGAGCATAATAAATAGCTGCAGCGGTCGGTTCATTGATTGTTGCAAGCAAACGAATTCCAGCTATTTTGGCTGCATCCTCCGTCGCCTTCCGCTGAGCATCTGTAAAATATGCAGGTATTGTTATGACTACACCTTCAACATCTTGTCCTGCATATTCAGTAGCATCATTCACAAGTTTTCTTAATATAAATGCTGAGATTTCTTCAGGGGTATAGCTTTTGCCGTTTTCCATTGGAAAATCGACTTTCTTACCCATATAGTTTTTTACTGCTGAAATAACCCTACGGGGATACAAGATACTATTCTCCTTGGCCGCTTCCCCTACTATTACCTTATTACAATCTTCGAAATAAACAACAGATGGCATCAAACGGCCACCTTCTTTGTTAATAATGATTTCTGGTTCATCAGCAGTATTTATGTATGCACCTGCTGAAAATGTAGTTCCTAAATCAATACCAAGTCTCAAACAGCTTACACCTTCTTTCGAGTTTTCTGACACTTCCTCAGGTCAAATGGATAACTTTACTATAAAATTATAAGCTTGAACCATAGGTTTTGCAAGCTTTACTTAGTTCAAGGAGGCGGTATTAAGAATGCTTCCCGTACCATAGTATATTTCTGTAAAATAGTTCTCCAGTCCTACCCAGTTTCAGGCTCAACTTTTGTTTCAACACATAGCAAAAAATCCACCAGTCAAG
>JAAYTG010000135.1 GCA_012518075.1 Clostridiales bacterium
ACTATATTCTAAACCGTAAAATATATATTATGCCAAGAAATTTGGAGATTTCAGGAGTTTTATTTGTCGATTTTTATAATGTTTTGACTATCTTTGTTGTTTTTAACAAATGCTCTTAAGTTTAGGGCATAATATCCAATGGGGTGAGGTACTATGCAAAATAAGGAACTGATAGATGAACTTGAGCAAAAGCGAGAACAACTAAATAAGGTTATTTTAAATAAAAATATGGAGTTAAATAACCGACATGTTCTCGCTTTAAGTAGAGAGTTGGACAAGCTAATTGAAGTCTATCTAAGGACCATATCCATGGACACTTAGAGAAAAAAGGTTTTCTCCTATTTAAGTTTAACCTCAATAGGGTAAAACCTTTTATTTAATTCCGGATGGTCATCATAATCTTCATGGATGATATCATGATGAATAACCTGCCATCTATCCCCTTCTCTTTTCATATTGATTTGAGTATATATGCTCTCACTAGCTGATTCAAATTGAGCATATATGGTCACCGTTCCGTCGTCATTTTCATAGATATTTTCGCTTAAGTAGGCATTAGATTTGCCTATGTCCTTAAAGCCCATCTCCTTTAGATAGGCATAGCCTTCCCTGCCAAGATACTCCTCCGCCACAAGAGGGGCCTGGTAGCCTATTGTAAATCTATAGATGCTAAAAAACAATGCAACTATGGCAATACAGGCTAGGCCAGCCGCTATCAAATGATATAATAGATGTCTAAAATCCTTTTCTTTTTTTGCTTTTATTATACGTCTTATCCCATAGAATATTATGGGCAACAAAAGTATTATAGTTATGCCGGTAAATACAATCCTTGTATCTTTCATCTGTCCATCCCCCCTTTATAAGACCTTGCCTAAGAATTCTTTGGTACGCTGTTTTTGAGGATTCTTAAATAGTTGCTGGGGAGGACCTTCTTCAAATATAATACCCTCATCCATAAACATTATCCTATCCCCTACTTCTCTGGCAAAGCCCATTTCATGGGTAACTACCACCATGGTCATACCCTCATGAGCCAGCTGTTTCATAACGTTTAACACCTCACCTACCATCTCGGGGTCAAGGGCGGAGGTAGGCTCATCAAAGAGCATGATCTCGGGATCCATAGCTAGTGCCCTGGCAATGGCTACTCTTTGCTTTTGACCTCCGGAAAGCCTATTGGGATATTCGTTGTTCTTATCCGGTAGGCCTACCTTATCAAGGAGTTCGATGGCTCTTTTTTCAGCCTCACTCCTTGCCATCTTTTTTAGCTTTATAGGGGCCAAGGTTATATTTTCCATTACAGTCATATGGGGAAAGAGATTAAATTGCTGAAACACCATACCCACCTTTTGTCGCAGCTGGTTTATATCCTTCCTATGTTCCATTACAGCTATACCGTCTATATAAATCTCACCTGCCGTAGGTTCTTCCAGGAGATTAAGGCAGCGGAGAAATGTACTCTTCCCTGAACCACTGGCTCCGATTACACACACCACTTCCTGCTTTTCTATCTTAGTGTTTACTCCCGTTAATACCTGAAGCTGACCAAAATACTTATGCAAATTTACTACTTCAATCACTTTCGCGCAGCCTCCTCTCCAACTTGTTCATCATCCAGCTTAAAATAGTGGTTATATAAAGATATATAATTGCTACCAAAATAAAAGGGGTATATGCATCAAAGGTTCTGCCTCTAACTATATTCCCTGCCCGGGTTAGGTCATCTAAGGCTATATAACCTGCAATAGCTGTCTCCTTTAATAGTACAATAAACTCATTTCCCAGAGCTGGTAATATGTTCTTTATGGCCTGGGGGATGATAATGTAGATCATAGAATGGGAATAAGAAAAACCTAGGGATCTGGCAGCTTCCATCTGCCCCTTATCCACTGCCATAATACCTGCCCTAATCAGCTCGCATACATATGCCCCACTATTTATACCAAAAGCTATGGATGCTACAACAATTTTGGGGAAACTGCTACTGCCTAAAATTGCATAATAGATAAGTACTAGTTGTACTACCACCGGGGTTCCCCTTATAATGTCCACATAGAGGGTGGCTAGTCTCTCCAGCCACTTTATCCTGCCAAGTTTGGCAAGGGCCAAAAATAAGCCTATTACAGTACCTAAAATAGCCGAATAGAAGGTTAGCTGTAAGGATATACCCAGTCCGTCTAAAAACTGCATATAGCGCTGCTCTCTAATCAAGTTATAAAATATAGCGTCGGATAAAAGTTTCATAATTGAGTTCATACACTCAAACTCCTTTAATTTTGTGTAATTAAATTTTACAACACAATGTATAAATATACAAGTAATATTATATTTCTATTTCATAAAGAAACCGGTATTAGCACTTTCCAATACCGGTTTCGCTGAGAATTTTATTTTTTCTTTTATAGTAATTACTCTCCTATAGAATACTTGGTAACCAGTTGATCGATTTCTCCACTGTCCTTCA
>JAAYTG010000136.1 GCA_012518075.1 Clostridiales bacterium
ATAATATAGATGTAATTAAATGTTTAATAATCTACGCATACGACACAGTTTATAAAATCTTCCTATACTCTTACTTTGACATAGTCGTATATATCATGATTTTGGGTTGTTCCGTTTTGTTAGAGGGGTACGCTGCAATTTAGGTGATTTTAAGTTCCCAGAACTGTCCATTACATAGTGACTAATTAACAAAAAGATTAAACTATTGTAAGTTTAATCTTTTTATTCAAGTTTTTGAAGCTTTGTATTCTCGAGTATGTAGCCATTTCCTCCACATCAATTTTCGTTTTGTGAATAACATGGCTTATCCATCGATTTTCCTAAGCTTGTAAAATCTGCTTTCTCCTCTTATATTAATAGCCTACACCTAAATCAAGTTCAACATCATATTCTACTGGTTTTTGCTTAAATAGATATTCTCCTTTTCTAATGGAAGCAATAACCCCAGCACGGTTTCTTATTACATCAAATGGACTATCTCCATCTAGAACGATGAAGTTCGCATCTTTGCCTTCTTCTAATCCATATCTGTCTTGGATATATAAGCAGCGAGCCCCATTGTATGTGATTAAATCTAAATCTTTTTTAACTTCTTCTGATGACATGACTTGAGCCAAGTGGATTCCATTGTCAAGAATATTCATCATATTCCCATTACCCATGGGATACCATGGATCATTTATTGAATCTTGGGCAAATGCAATATTGATTCCTAACTCCATAAATTCCTTTACTCTAGTAAGTCCTCTACGTTTAGGGTAGGTATCCTGACGGCCTTGAAGATATGCATTTTCTGTTGGACAGGCTATGAAATTCATCCTGCTCTTTTTGAACAAGTCCATCATTCTATATGCATATGAATTATCCGCTGAACCAAATAAGCATGTATGACTGGCTGTAGTTCTTGTACCATAGTCTTCCATAAGAACAAGGGCATTTAATAACTCAACAAACCGTGATTGAGGATCATCTGTCTCATCACAGTGAACATCTATAAGCTTGTCATATTTAATAGCAAGTTCTACTATATCATGAATGGATTTTTCACCGAATTCTCTAGCTGGCTCATAATGTGGGATTCCTCCAACGACATCAGCACCCATCTTTATGGCCTCTTCTACCAAATCACGTCCACCCTTGTATGTGTACATTCCTTCCTGTGGAAATGCTACGATTTGAATTTCAACTGTATTCTTTAATTCTTCCCTCAATTCCAACATAGCTTTTAAAGCCGTGAAATTTGGGTCTGTGACGTCTATATGCGTACGAATTATATTGTACTCCTCGGGAAACCTCGTCTTTGATCGCCTTTAGAGCACGTCTTTTAGCCCCTTCTATAGTTAAATTTTCTTTAAATTTGGGCCACATTTCAATTGCTTCAAAAAGCGTTCCTGAACCGGCACCTGTTTGTTCAAGATCAGATAATGTGTAGACATAATCTAAATGTAAATGAGGATCTACATAAGGAGCCGTTACTAATTTCCCACCGAAATCAATAATCTCATCTGCTGGTCCAAGATCCTTGCCTATGGCTTTGATAATCCCATTATCATCTACCAAAATCTCATTTGCATTATCATGCCTATATATAACTGCATTTGTAAACTTTTTCATAATTTCCTCCTTAATATTAATATCTTCCTTTTTTACTTGGGTTCTAAAGCTTTATCAGTGGTTTCTTTTGGATTTGGGATATTGATGTTCATAAGAACAATTGATGCTAGCATGACAATTATACCAATATAACCAAATAAGTTGATTTGTTCATTTAATAAAAACACTCCAGCAACTGTAGCTACAACAACTTCAATAGAAGTAACTATAGGTGTCTTTGAAGCATCTATACCCATTGACAGTCCTGTCAAGAAAAGAACATTTGCTACGGTACCACTAAGTACACCACCTAGAATAGCCCAAAACATAAATGTACTATTTATAAACAAATCCAAATCCCCCCATGGCTTAGCAAATATTGCTGTAGTTATTGAACTGAATAAAAACATATAGAAAGCCATTGTCACTGAATCGTCTCCACTTGTCCCAACTTTTCCCAAAATAGTACTAAGTCCATATAAGAACCCCGCAATAAGTCCTAGAGCTAAACCAAGTCCTGAAATATTTAATTCTGTAAAGTTCCCGCGGGTTACCACTAGTGTACATCCGATAAGATTTAGAAGAAGAGCGAAGTTTTGATATCCACGAAGTTTTTCCCTGAAAAATATCACAGCCATTATAGCTGTCCAAACCGGAGCTAAATACATAAGAATTGTAGATGTTGCTACTCCTACTAAAATCATGCTTGTGTCCAAACACAGTTTGAAAATTCCTTTTGTTAAAACACCTAATAGAATACTAACCAATAGACCTTTTTTTGATATTCTTAGTCCTGCTAGACCTTTCTTAGCTAATAAATAGATCAATAAAGGCGGAAGGGCCAAAAAATGGCCAGCAAATGCTGTCATTTGTGAGGATGCACCTGTTTCACTCATTTTAGTGACAAAAAACCCACCAATTCCCCATAGTGATCCTGCTATTGCAACAAAAAGATATCCTTGTAGTTATCTGTTTTTCCCCATATAAACTATCCTCCATAAAGTATTGTTAAACTGTTTTGTCAGCATATCACACAAGGTCGAACATTATAAAATCTTATGGAAAGTGTAAGCTAATAGGGTTTACTTGTAGACTTATAGACTGGGCCATTAGTTTTAGTATTATACCCTAAAAACTAGCTTTCTAACCAGATACCATTTTCCCAAGATACATGCTAATAGAAAATATGGCAAATTCTACATTTTAAAGCTATAGTATTTCCCTATAGTTATCTACCCCTTAAATTGTTAAACTAATCAGACTTTTGTTGACTAATGGTCAATATAATCACATGAAGGTATTTAGGATGTCACTCCTTCTTGTTTTTTCTACAGTAATTTACCAAAGACAAGAAATCGATTATAATGGAAACAAGCTCTTGTTTATGGTAATATTATATACAAAGTCAATTAAAAGGAGGCTATCACATGAAAATGATCCAGAATCCTATACTTCCCGGGTTCAATCCAGACCCAGCTATCGTACGTGCAGGTGATGATTACTACATAGCGGTTTCATCCTTTGAATGGTTCCCTGGGGTACCAATTTATCATTCTCGAGATCTTGTCAATTGGAAACTAATTGGCCATGCCCTACGGACAAAAGAATATTTGGACCTTACGGGCGAAGAACCTTCTAAGGGTGTATGGGCTCCAGCTCTAAGCTATAATGAAAAAGAAAAGCGTTTTTATCTCATCTATTCAAATGTCTATTGTCAAAATCCCTCGTTCTTTGACGTAGATAATTTCCTCATCTGGACTGATGACATACAGAAAGGTGAGTGGAGCAAGCCGGTTTATCTCAATTCCAGTGGATTCGATCCATCTCTCTTCCACGATGATGACGGCAGAAAGTGGCTACTCAACAAGGATAGAGATTTTCGACCTGGAAGGATGGATGACCGTTCCATTGTGATACAAGAATATGACTCCAAAAGCAATACCTTGATAGGAGAACCTACCATTATCAGTAAAGGCGCAACTAAACGCAGTTTTGTTGAAGCCGCGCATATTTATAAGCATAATGGCATGTATTACCTAATCACCGCAGAAGGTGGCACCGGATATGGACACTGCGTCGCTATTTCAAGGTCAGACTGCGTAACAGGTCCCTATGAGCCAGATCCCCAAAACCCAGTTATCACCAGTGCCGCATGGGAGTTTACAGCAAGCGAATCTGCTCCTTATATGATGCCAGAGCTATGCAATCCGGAGGCAGGAGTTCAAAAGGCCGGTCATGGATCTCTGGTAGAAACACAGAACGGGGATTTTTATATGGCCCATCTCTGCGGCAGACCTATACTCCCCCAACGCAGATGTTATCTGGGTCGAGAGACGGCATTGCAGAAGATGATGTGGACAGATGATGGTTGGCTACGCATGGCAGATGGAAGTAATATTGCAAAAGCGTCTTGCCCGGCACCTGATTTGCCGGAACATCCTTTCCCGGCCGAAAATCCGGTGGATGATTTTGATGGCGGTTCTATGAGTCTTCATCTCAACTCTCCCCGTGAGCCCATTACTCCAGACTGGGCTGACCTATCATCCCGGGATGGATATCTTCGCTTACGTGGTAGGCAATCATTGACCAGTCACTATGAGGTTAGCCTTGTGGCGCGCCGGGTTACTTCATTTAAAGGAAAGGTAGTTACTAAACTTGAATTTTCACCGGAGCGTTATCATCATATGGCTGGCTTGGCAGTATACTATAATTGCTACAATCATTATGCCCTGTATAAAACCTATGATGAGGAATTAGGCGAGTGCATAGCAGCATATCTTTATTCTGAAGAAAGCCTGCGGCAGTTGTGCGTTCCCATAAAGGTTCCCAAGGGTGCACCCGTATGGTTCCGTGCAGATATCGACGGTCCCTCGCTGACACTGAGCTATAGCTTGGATGGGGAGGAATATAAGCCAATCAGCCTGCCTTTTGATATGACATTGCTTGCTGATGAGTATGACAGACAGATGTTCACGGGTAGTTTTGTTGGAATGTTTGCCTCTGACCTGCATACTAGAAGTGTTTGGGCAGATTTTGACTTTTTTGAGTATGAGACACTATAGATCCAAAACATAGTAGATTCAATATAATATACTTAGGATAACAGAAGGGTTGTCTTGAAACCTCTTTAAGGTTCCGAAACAACCCTTTTCCTATTATCTAGCCTCTATCTAGATGTGAGTAAACAATATAATAATAAATATAACCCTTAGTTTTGTTCGGTACCGGGTAACTCGTATACTACAACCGCTACACCCCTTTGGATATTTTCATACATGCTTTTTGCAGCCTTTGGTGGCATATTGATACATCCATGGGAGCCATTGGTTTTATATATATCTTTCCCAAATTCTTGCCTCCATGTTGCATCATGGAACCCGATGCCGCGATAAAAAGGCATCCAAAAATCAACGGGTGTTGAGTAATCTTCTCCGGTTAAGGTTGCATTCCTTTCTTTATATTGAATTGGATAAGTGCCAGGTGGTGTGTCATAGCCCTTGGCAAGATTTCCAGATACAAAGTCCGTTTCTAGGATAAGCTTCCCTTCTTTATAAAAGAACAAATGTTGGGCTGTTAAATTAACCTCCACATATGTATCTCCTATATCATCCTCCCCGTATTGCTGTGCCGTCTGGTAATAAGCTGGTTCTTTCTTAACTTTTTCCCCCGCAAGGATTACCTCTGTAAGCTCTTCTACTTCCAAAGATCTATTGAGCCACCAGCCATAGTCACCGCCCCTAACTGTTATCTCTGGGCCATAGGAGGTTTTAAATCTTCTTGCTCTGCCAAATGAATTATAAGTCTTTCCTATATAATCTACATACTCTTTCACACCTGATTCATCTAAGATGACATCCCCATCTTCAGAGACCGAAAGCCACTGGCTTATCTGTTCTCCATCTAAGACCTCTATATCCTCACCAAACTCGTAGGTTACTTCAGCTCCTGCTATTTTATTTAACTCATTTGCTACCTGAACCAAACCTGGAGTCTGGGAAATAATTTTTGGTTTCTTGTAACAATCAATTTCTTCCAAGGATATTGTAGCTTCTAAATTGACTACTGCTCCTTTTACTGCCTGGAACAATATATCGAAATCTACCTGGCTTCCCAATACTTCTGGAATTATCTCATAGCCTTTATCTTTATCATAATCAGCAATATATGCATCAACAGGCTCAACTATATTCTCTTCCTCAAAAAAGGGAAGATTTGAGACAAGGTCTTTTAAGAGATCTTCATCGTATACTGGCATGGTCCCAATCTCCATTTTAGAGCTTTTGAATAAGGCACCCAGCCACTTAAAACTGTTTTGTGCCTCTAGTAAATCTTCTAAACTTCCATCAAATTCTGCATGTATATGAAAATCCTGACCATGTATTTGGCCGGTCAAATCATTTCGACCTATTAGGCCCAAAGAATAGCTCTTAAACTCTTCCTGTATGGCCCCTTCTGCCTCCTCTATGGTCATATTAGAGACATCTACCCCATTAATAATAGTGTTTGTAAAAAAGTGGCTATTGTAATAAAAACTAATCAAGGTATATGTTAATATTAAAAGAGTTATAATCCCAATAATTGTAAATGTCATTCTCTTATGTCTAGATGTTCTTTGAGTGTTTTTCTCATTTAATAATATATTCCCCATATGAATCACCCTTTCCGCAAGCTATATACTATCTTCCCATATTATGATAAGCAGGGTACTTACCATCTTAACACAAAAGAATATATACTTTTTTGCATTTTGGTTAAGAACAGTTTAAATTCATATTACGGAATTTAAGAAAAGGGCTTGCTTGCCCCCTAGCTTTCATTTAATTCTTTCCTTTTAGCATCTTCCTTTTCATAATACTCTTCAAGAGCTTCAACTGCTTCTCTAAATCTATCTTCTAAGCCCTCTTCATATATATCCTGATAAAGGAAATCGGCGACTTCAATTTGTTTGCTCACCTGCCTGGGTGTACCGTCACTATTTCGAGCTTCCTCTAAAACAAAATCAATGGCATAAAAAGGGATATTCTCTTTGTCAAAAATATTCCTAATGTCAAGCAGGATTTCACATGCCTTTTCCATTGTAACTTCTTCGCTTCCTATATAGAGGGTAATATGCCCTACTGTCCTTGCTAATTCTTTAATATCATAGTTTTTGTCAAGTTCCAAATCTTTTAAAAGGAGCCCATAGCTTGGACCTATAGCTCCAAGATCTACATCCCTATCTTTTATTTCTAAGGAACCAAAACTAATATGGCTAACATAGGGGAAATTTGGCCCATCAAATACCTTATCTGTCATCTTTCGATATTCCCAATCTATTCGTTGCCAAGTGTTCCAACCACTTAACACATAATCCTCATAAGAGTCACGCAGAATTTTTCCCGTCAAGGAAATGTCTATATCAAAATGGGTGTCAATACTGGTGGGTGATTTGACCAATGCAATATAGTCCCCTATCTTAAAGCTATACATGACCCGTTCAATTTTCAGATCCATATTAGGATAGGTTTTCTCTATATATTTTTCCGCATTTCGCTGGGCAATGGCCTTTGAAACAGGATTCCCCAGCAAAGCATTGGCCACAAAAAGCAATATACTGATCAGGATAATAGCAGTCAGTCCCGCAATGATTTTAATTATCTTTTTCATATTTTCCCTCTTTTCTAAATGCAAATTTGAGTAAAAAGGCAATGATGACCCCAAGTAAGGTCAGGGCAGCATAAATTGAACTCAAAACCGTAGGAGCAAACAATAGATTCAAAATACTGTCCTTGGCAAAGGAACTATCGATAGAATACTTAATTAAAGTCCAGATATATGAAAAGATAAATAGTCCAATAGTAAAGTAGATTGCTTTTCTATTTAGGACAAGATAAGTAATCCCTCCAACCAGGGGAAAAATGATAATATTATAGAACATTCCTGAGCTTTCTGAAAGTCCTATTCCAATTAGAGTTCCAATAATAATAATTGCAAATGCCCCATAGAATATTTGTTTTTTCATTTTTTGTAGCACCCGTCTATCATTCACACCTTGAGGAATACTAGTCATCCTTTCCAGCTCCTCCCTACAAGATTGGCATTGATCAATATGTTCCAATACTAGATCCCTGCTATCCTGGCTTGCAACATTATCCCTTACCAAAGGTATTAAGTCCAGGCACGCATCACAAGAAATTTTACTCATTGCTTAAGCCCTCCTTTGTCAACAGTTCTCTGATTTTCTTCTTTGTCCGATAATCTATTACCCTTGCCGAACTTTCTGATATCTTATATTTTTCAGCTATCTCATAAAAGGAATAACCTTGAATTCTCATAAGAACTATGTCTTTTTTCCTTTCTCCTTCATCATCTAAAAGCATCATGATTTTTTCGACAATGGTTTTATTTATAATAGAATCTTCAAGCTCTTCTTCCTGGGACAGGTACAACTTAGTCAAATAATCAAAACTTGTGGTATCTTTCTTCTTTCGTAAATAATCGTACCATTTGTTCCTCGCAATAGAGAATAACCAAGTTTTTATGTCCGAATTCCCTCTAAAAGTATGTAAGGATTTTATTACGGCCAAAAATGTTTCTGACAGTAAATCCTCCGAAAGGGTTGGATTATGGGTAAGACTAACCAGATATATGTATACATCCTGTTTATATTTCTCATAGATGTCCTTTATATAAAACATAAGGCTCCCGATCCCCCTTTCATATTATTAGTATCATAATCCCTACTTTTGTTACAGTATTACATAAATATTTTTTATCATTCTGCCATATCTAAGGAGGTGTAGTGATAATTCTCAAAATATCTAATTCTCAGCAGGCTTAAGGCCTTGTAAATTTTCACCCTAAAAGAGAAGCGTTCAACAAAATATATTGAACGCCTATTTAAGTCATGAACTACTCTTTCTAACATGGATTATATAGGGTTTTCCGGTTACAGGATTGTCCATTATATAACTATCCAGCTTATATACTCTTTTAATATTTTCTTCTGTTATGACCTCATGAGCCCTTCCCTGACAAACAATTCTCCCCTCATCTATTAGTATAATATGATCGCTATATTGAGCTGCTAGATTGAGGTCATGCATAACCGACACTGCTGTAATCTTTCTGTTTTTTATAAGTTTTTGAATAGTTTCCATTATTTCAATTTGATGATGAATGTCCAGCTGGGAAACAGGCTCATCGAGTAGCATTATACCCGTATCCTGAGCTAAAGCCCTTGCAACTATAACTCTCTGCCTCTCTCCTCCACTTATCTCAGTTATTCTCTTATCTTTTAAATGCCATGTGTTGGTTGCTCTCATTGCGCTTTCTGCAATCTCTATATCTTGGCTGCTCTCTGATTCGAATCTCCCAATATAGGGGCTTCTCCCCATAAGCACTATATCGGTGACTGTAAATTCAAATTCTATATTGGTGTTTTGAGGCACAACTGAAAGCCTTTTAGCCATGCTTCTACTACTAAGCTTAGTTACATCACTATTTTCAACAAAGACAGAACCGGATTTTGGTTCAAGACTTTTTGCTATATTTCTCAACAATGTAGTTTTTCCAGATCCGTTGGGCCCGATAATGCTGTAAAAGCAGCCTCTTTTTATGGTTAAACTTATGTCTGAAAGTATCTGCCTGTCTCCATACTTCCAGCCTAAATCATGTGTTTCTATGGGGAATCTAAGCTTTGATTCCAATCAGATCACCTTCTTCTTGTTTTTATACAGCATGAATATAAAAAATGGTGCGCCAAACAGCGAGGTCAAGGCTCCCACCGGAATCTCAGCTGGAGGGATAAGATTTCTTGCCACTGTATCACATACAACCATAAATATAGCACCTGATAGTGCTGAAAATGGCAGTACCCCTCTTTGATCAGACCCTACTATTAATCTTATGGTATGGGGCACAATGAGACCTACAAATCCTATTACACCACTGGTAGCTACACAGCAAGCAACAATTAAAGAAGATACTGTCAATAGGATTTTCTTAACCCTCTCCACCTCAATGCCCAAACTCTTTGCCGTTTCATCCCCTATTGACATGGCATTAAGATCCCTGGCATAGGTCATTATTATTATAGAGCCAATTATCACCACTGGGGTAAGTATCCCAACCTTATTCCAGGTAGCTGCTGAAACACTTCCCATGGTCCACATAACAATTTTCTCAATATCATCCCTGTTAAAGAACATAAGCATGGAAACCATGGAAGAAAGGAAAAGTCCCACTGCTACACCTGAAAGAATCAAACCCAAGGTACTTGCCCTATTGCCTACTCTAGCAAGATTATATACAAGGACAACTGTCACAATAGCCCCTAAGAAGGCAAATAAGGTTATGATGCTAAGACCCCCTATTACACCCCCAAACCCGAGCACTATAGCTATGGTTGCTCCAACAGAAGCCCCTGATGATATACCCAATATATAGGGATCTGCCATGGGATTTCTAAACATGCCTTGAAAGGTGGATCCAACAAGAGAAAGCCCCACTCCTATCAGTGCTGATAGGAGTATTCGGGGCAGTCTTACATTTATTACTATAAAATCATGGGATTGACGTATGCTCTCATTATCTATAAGTGCGCCAAATAATGGTATCCTGGACACCATTATCTTTAAAGAGTCTATAAATGATATATCCGCCACTCCCATTGTGCTGGAAATTATGGTCACAAAAGCCAGGGTTATAAATGCTAGTATTAGAAAGTATTTATATCTTCTCTTCCTTTGTATAAATCCCATATAAACCTCCTCAAAGCCCTCTTTTGTCCAGGCTTCTTCCCCATGCTAAAGAGAAAGATCATTTAAAAGCATCTGGATGCAGGTACTGTGCTAATTCCCTCAAGCCATCTGCCAGCCTGGGACCCTGTATCTCAAGTTTGTTTTTATCTATTTCATATATCCTATCATTTGCAATGGCATCAAGATCCTTATAATTCTCTGCTAATTTTAATTCCTCCTTATGATTATTGCTCTTTGAGCAAATAAAATGATCGGGATTTTTCTCAATAAGCTTTTCAAGGCTGTAGTTCCAGCCTTCTATATCATCAGCAGCATTTTTTCCTCCTGCCATCTCTATAAGCTGTCCAACAAAAGTGTCTCTACCTGCCGTATAATCTCCCCACTCACCAAATCCTACTACATAATATACGCTTGGCCTTTCTCTTCCTTCCACCTTTTGGACTACTTCTTCCACAGTGGCCTTCATACCAGCCACTATTTGAGATGCTGCATCCTGTGCATTCAAAACTTTACCTACTGCCTCTATGGCAAAGTATGCACCCTCAAAGCTTTCTTCTCCATAAAGTATTACAACCTTTATACCAGCCTCTTCAAGTTTTTTAAGGGTCTCCCTCTGAAAGTGAGCAGAGGCTATTGCCAGATCAGGCTCAAGTTCAACGATTTTTTCAATGTTAGGGTCCATGAGTTCACCAATAGATTCTAGCTCAGCAGCCTCCTCGGGATAATCACAATAATCTGTTCTTGCCACTAAATTATCACCTTTTCCAAGGGCATAAACTATTTCAGTTATAGCAGGTGATAGAGAAACTATTCTCTTTGGCTCACTTTCAATTGTAATCTCCCTATGGAAGGAATCTGTTATGGTAAGGGGATAGGAAGTTTGTCCATCCCTTCCTATATCACCATCCACACCTTCTTCTGTATCTTTTTCTGTATCTTCTCCCGCCTCATCTTCGGTGTTAACTATCTTTTCTTCTCCACTGTCATTATTTCCAAGATCCTGGCTACTTTGTTGACATGCAGCTAATACCATTAGTAGTGTCAAAACTAATATTAATGAAATAAATTTAATCCTTCTCATCTATTAAATCCTCCTCTATTTCATTCATCCTTGTAGTTTAAGGGCAATAGAACAATCCCTAAATATTGACTCAATGTTTTCCTATATAAATGTGTACTTTTCCTTTATTTCAGTTTCCTCCTCCCATCAATAAATATGTAATAAAAAAGACTATACTCCCAGAAAAGAGAAAAGAGTATAGCCCCTATATTATCAAATAAAATCCTCACCAATAATAAATAGGTGAGGATAAGATAACATAGATAAATATATAAATATATTTATGCCACGCTTATCTCCTCCCCTCCGAAGGATATCAGCCAAATCTAAGGCAGGTCTCCTGGCTAACGGGTCATCCTCGTCCTTCCCTTCCCAGCATAATGCCAGTGGATATAAGGGTTTGTCACCGTTTACAGTAGCGGGGGCTGCAGCGGATTTTCACCGCTTTCCCTATTAAACCTGCAAGCAGGTACCCAAGATTCGTTTAGCAATATTCAGCTTTTTTCAAATATAGCCCATAATCTAATTGGTGTCAAGGTAGAAAATAAAAATGTGTAGTTATTCTATGATAATGTCATATTGAATTTATTCTGATAAAATGTCATGTATGCGAAAGGAGACATTCAATATGACTCAAAAAGAAATAACTCGTCTTAGAGTCATCAATCAAACTATCGAT
>JAAYTG010000137.1 GCA_012518075.1 Clostridiales bacterium
AGCTATTTGTACATTATAAAATAATCATTGATTACTAACAATTACTCGAAAGTATGTAAGAGATGTATAGTTTCTTCTAGAGTTGTTATACCCTGATTTAATGCCTGAATACATGCTTGCTTTAAGGTAATAAATCCATTATCAACTGCACACTTATTTAGTCTATCACTAGTTGCTCCCTCTAAAATCAGTCGGCTGATCCCCTTATTAATGGATAAAACCTCATGAATAGCTGTCCTGCCTTTGTATCCAGTATAGTTGCATTTTATACAGCCTGTTTTTAAATACCATGTCATCCTATCTTCCAGAGATATGTTCAGCTTTTTGAGCTCATCATTATTTGGTATATAGGGCTTGCGGCAATTTACGCATACTTTCCTTATTAGGCGTTGTGAAATAACACCAACTAAGGCATCTGCCAACAGGTAATCTTTTATACCCATATCTAAAAGACGATTAATAGCTCCAATTGCATTATGGGTATGGATGGTACTTAGGACTAAATGACCAGTGATTGCGGCTCTAATAGCCATCTCAGCGGTCTCATCATCCCTTATCTCACCCAGCATAATTACATCCGGATCTTGTCTTAATACGGACCGCAATGAGTTAGAAATGGTAATACCAGCTTTCGGATTTATTTGTATTTGATTTATACCAGGGATCTTACATTCTACCGGGTCTTCTATGGTAATGATGTTGTCCTTTTCATCATTAATCTCATTAATCATGGTGTAAAGGGTTGTAGATTTACCGCTTCCAGTCGGACCTGTTACTAGAATAATACCATGAGATAGTCCGAGGAACTTATTAAACTGTTCCAAGTTATGACCTGAAAATCCCAATGCTTCTTTTGGAAAAAGAAAATAATCGCGATCCAAAAGGCGAAGGACGCATTTTTCACCATATATAGTAGATATAGTTGATATTCTTATGTCTATATCGCGGCCTGACACTTTAATTTCACTTCTTCCGTCCTGTGGTAACCTTTTTTCCGCAATATTCATATTTGCTAATACTTTTATTCTAGTTATAATGGGACTATGGGTCTCCAAAGGAAGCGTAGTCATGGTTTCCAAAGCCCCATCTATTCTAAAACGAACCCGTACACAGTTTTGCATAGGTTCTATATGGATATCACTTGCTCTCTGATCACTAGCCTGCTCTATCAAAGAATCTACCAATCTAACAATGGGAGCAGAAATAATTGATTCATCTGAAAAGTTATCCCAATTGGATTGTGGCTCGGAAATATGTAATTCATTGTTAAAATCCTCCAAAGCTTTTTCAATAGGTTCATTTCCATACAATTGATCAAGATGATGATTAATGATATCCTTAGGAGTCTCACATGAAATGATTTTAAATCCGGTAATTCTCTTAATGTGGTCAATTGCAACGAAATTATAAGGGTCTTCAATAGCTATAAAGAGTTGCTTGTTTTCCAACTTAATTGGGAATAATCGATATTGCCTTGCAAGCGATGATGGAATAAGGTCAGCCACCTCCTGGGATATGGAAAGCTTTTTAGAATATGGATCATACCAATAATTGCTAGTATTATAATTTATACTAATTCTACCCACCCCCATAATAGAAAGTATGTAAACTAATCTATAAAACGTCATTATATAGTATTATATGTTGATAAATGTAAAATGGCAAGGTCAACACGTTATTTCCATAGTTATCTGTGTTCGAAATACTATTTTGCTAAACTAATGTGGATCTCATTGTAAAGGGACTTTATTATAGAATGGTGAATTTCCTGACCTGTCCATATTTCAATAGCTTGTACACCTTGACCGATCAGCATACCAATGCCCTTTACCGTTGTGCATCCCCGTTCTTCCGCCTGTTTCAATAAATAGGTTTTATATGGATTGTATACTATATCGCACACTATAGTTTGAGGATTAAAATTATACCCATCTAATGGGCTTTGGTTGGTCTTAGGCCACATACCAAGAGGTGTAGTATTAACAATAATATCAATATTATCTGGTATATCTCTTACGACAGATGAAAGATTATAACCTGCAAATTCATTGATATCTTTTGCCAATTGTTTTGCTCTTTCCATACTACGATTCAATATATGAATTTTCTTAGGTTCTTGTTCAACAAGTGAAATTCCAATTGCTCTAGCTGACCCACCGGCACCTATAATAAGAATGCTACGCTGGTGCCATTCTATATTGTTTACCTTTAATGAATCCAAGAATCCCAATCCATCAGTGTTATATCCTATCAGTTGTCCCTTTTCAACCTTAACAGTATTCACAGCACCAATACCAGCTGCAATAGGATCTATCCTATCTAACAGTCTTATTATTCTTTCCTTATAAGGTATTGTCACATTAAAACCTAAGAAGTTTAAAGCAGCTAATCCTTCTACAGCTCTTTCCAAATTGTCATCACTTACATCAAAAGCCATATATACAATATCTAAGCCAAGAGTCCGGTAGATTGTATTGTGAAGTATTGGTGAAAGGCTGTGCTCAATGGGGTGTCCAATAACTGCAGCGCAGGATGTACTGGCCTTTATTTTCATCTATATTACCTCCGAATAGCTAATAGTTTCTCTAAGAAGCGATTGAATTTAGTTCCCCAAAACTCCTTGCTCGATATTGGATTAACTAAAATAGTATATAGACCTACTAGGTTTCCTCCCCAAATGTCAGTAAATACCTGATCGCCGATCATAACAGTATCCTCTGGAGATCCATCTATATATTTTAGTGCCCTCCTAAATGCAAAGGTTAGAGGTTTCCCTCCTTTTGGGATGGCAGAAATCTTTAATATGTCCGCTAATTTCTTGATTCTTGAATGACTGTTGTTGGAAAATAAGTAAAGTTCGAATCCTGTATCCTGAGACTTTTTTATCCATGTCCTTAAGTTACTGCTTACTTTGTCTGAATTCCAAGGCACAATAGTATTATCCACATCAATTAGTATATTATTCAAGCCTTTTTTACGAAGGGAGGATAGATCTACATCATTAATTGTGTCATGATTTTCATCAGGAATTAGTATTTTAAACATATGTTCCCCTTTCAATCAGGTTTTACAAAACCAATATACACTACAAACATATTATCCGAATGTAAAAAAACTGTCAACTAGTATGACAGTTGTCTGTATTGAATTCCTTACTTAGTTTTTTTATAGCCTTTTTTTCAATTCTTGAAACATAGGACCTAGAAATACCTAAAACTTGTGCAATTTCTCTTTGAGTTTTGCTTTTTCCATTAGTTAAACCATACCGCATTTCTAGAACAATTCTTTCCCTTTTTTTTAATGCTGACTGCATTTTCTTATATAATCTTCCTATTTGAAGCTTTAATTCTACTGCATTAAGTACACTATCAGTATCAGTCCCTAAAACATCAAGGAGGGATATCTCATTCCCTTCTTTATCTGTACCAATGGGATCTTGTAATGAGATTTCGTTTCTAGTTTTCTTGTCCGAACGTAGAGTCATCAGTATTTCATTTTCTATACATCGTGCCGCATAAGTAGCCAGCCGGGTTTTTCTATCAGGATTATAGGTTGAAATGGCCTTGATAAGGCCTATGGTACCGATAGAGATTAGATCATCTATCTCTTTACCAGTATTAACATATTTTTTGACTATATGGGCAACTAACCTTAGATTGTGCTCTATTAAAATATTCTTTGATTCTTCTGAGCCCTGGGCACTGCATTTTATATGATAGGCTTCTTCTTCTGGTCTGAGGGGTTGAGGAAATGAACGACTACCCGATACATGAGAAGCAAGAAAATATATACATTTTAAAAAATAAATGATCCCACCCGCTATAGAAAGCATTAGGTCGCACCTCCAAAAAATAGTGGTTTTATATTTTATGAAGGAAGTGTAACAAAAGTGCATATTTAATCAAAAAAAGGACATGTATTACCGAATTATTAAGCTTCTTGTATATAATGTAATTTCTTCAACAACATTTTTAAAAATCATTGCTGTTTTCCCTCTCCCTGGGTATCTTCACGTACTAAATGGGTAAAGTTATTTAATTTATGACTTTTTGTGCATACGTTTTTCTTAATATTATCTGTATATATGCCAGATTTATAGTTAAAACTAGTAGCATTATAGTAATAGAAATACCTAAAAAAACAACCCTTTTACGGGTTGGAATTTGGTTTTTCATTTCAGACTCCTTTGGATAAATAATGTTCTCTTGGTCATTTATACATATATTATCCTAAAAGGAGTTTTTATTCTCTAATTTTTCTTAAAATTGAAAACTTGTTTAATTTCCTATCCAATGGCAAGTATATTTTCTGTTGAGGGTGAGGTGCCTTGGATATAGGTTGTTTATCCTCATTGAGCAGTGTTTCAACCTTGTATTCTATATATTCTTCTCCTGGAATCATGATTTCAATGGAATCACCCACTCCAAAAGAATTACGCTGTTCTACTTCTAAAAGCCCATCTTGACTATCGTATCCCATTACCATCCCCACGAAATCATAACTTCTAATGTAATGACTGTCCATGTATTGATGGTCTTTCTCACTAGGCTTCCCAAAATAAAACCCAGTAGTAAATGGTCTATGACTAGCTTTCTTCAACTCATCTAAGGCAGCTGCATTCCAAATATAATTATCTGGATCAGCAAAGTAAGTATCAATTTCTTTGCGATATGCCTGTATAACTGTTGCTACGTAGTAGCTAGATTTCATTCTACCTTCGATCTTGAATCCATCAATCCCAGCATTCATAAGTTGGGGAATATGTTCTAGCATACATATATCTTTCGAATTCATAATATATGTCCCCCGTTCGTCCTCAAAAACAGGATGGTATTCTCCCGGCCTTTTTTCTTCTACTATAGAATATTTCCATCGACATGGATGGGCACACTGTCCCCTATTTGCGTCCCGGCCAGTAAAGACATTGCTCAACAGACAGCGTCCAGAATAGGAAATGCACATGGCTCCATGAACAAAGGCTTCAAGCTCCAAAGTTTCGGGTGTATTACGTCGTATTTCTATTATCTCCTCTAGAGATAACTCCCTAGCCAGGATGATGCGTTTTACACCCTGCTCATGCCAAAAATTTGCACTATGCCAGTTTGTATTATTAGCTTGAGTACTCAAATGAATGGGAACATTAGGCATTATTTGTCGGGCTATGCTAAGAATGCCAGGATCTGAAAGGATAACAGCATCTACTTGTATATCAGATAAAAATCTCATATACTCTTTCATACCTAGGAAGTCATCATTATGGGCAAAAATATTCATAGTAATATAAACTTTTTTACCCATAGAATGGGCATAATCAACTGCCTCAGCTATTTCATCATTATCAAAATTTCCTGCAAAAGCACGTAATCCAAACTGTTTACCGCTCATATACACCGCGTCGGCACCATAGGCTAAAGCAACTTTTAGCTTTTCCAGGTTGCCGGCTGGGGCTAACAACTCCGGTCTTTTGTTCATTGTGGTTCTCCTCCTTTTGTTATCCATAAAAAGCATAGGGGTTCACACACGAGTGAACCCCTATTTATATCATTTTTATTGACTTTCTCTAATCGTCGATATTCTTCCAACTAGACTCGTACTGTTCCTTGTCTTTCAAATGCTGCTCATAATTGGTATTGAAAACATGCTCACCAGTTTTAGGATCTTTAAGAACGAAATATAGGTAGGGTTCCTTTGAATCCATCCATTCTTCATAGGGATTTACAGCCGAGGTCAATGCCAGCCTCCCTGGAGAAGAAATTGGGCCAATAGGTAAACCAGTATTCTGGTAGGTATTATAGGGAGACTCAATTTCCAACTCTAGATTACTAAAAGCCCATCGATCCTCATTAACCAGAAATTGGATAGTCGAGTCAGCACCCAAAGGCATTTCTTTTTTTAGCCTATTGTGAAATACTGCTGATATTTTGGGGAACTCTTCACTTACTCTAGCCTCCCTCTGTATTACAGAGGCTAGAATGACCACGTCATCCATGCTCATTTCAAGTTCCTGGGCCTTTTCAAGGACAGACTCGTTATAGACCTTTTCAAATTGGGTCAGCATCTTCCTCATTATATCCTGGGGACTTGCATCTTCATAGACTAGGTAAGTGTCCGGGAACAGATATCCCTCTATAGGGGCAATGCCAACTTCTTTTTTCTTCCTATCCTCAGGAATATCTTGTAGAAAAACATAATCAGTAAAATTTTCTACTTTAGCAGCATCGACAAATTCCTGCTCGGTAAATTGAAAGCCCTTCTCATTGACCAGATACCTTGCAATCTTACGAATATCCCATCCTTCGATTATGGTAATCTTAACTGTATCCACTGCAGCATTTCCAGTAAGAAGCTCATCCATTATTTGACCCAAGTCCATGTCTCTTGATAAATTGTACTTACCTGCCTTTAGTTTAGAAGTCTTATTTGAAATATCTACGTACAATTTAAAAACTGTCTTATTTCTTATAAGATTATTCTCGTAAAGTATATCTGATATTTTGCCCAAGGATGATCCTCTTGGAATTTCTATTTCAATAGATTCTGTATTATTAACATCAACTGGCATAATATATCTACTATAAGCAAGATTGATCCCTAAGTAGATGATACCTGCCACTATTAATAAACTAATCAAATATATTAGCACTTGCCTTAAAAATCTATTTAACAGCCCATTCTCTCTTTGTGACATATCTCTCCTCCACCTGCCAACTAACTTTTCTATAGCCATTCCATACTATTCTTACATTATATATGGATGTATAAGTTTTGACAAGCTGTATGGTTTTATGGGACAGCATATTTTAGAGTTTTATTTTATATCTCCATTATAATCGGCAATATCATGGGATTTCGTTTTGTTCTCTCATACAAGAAGCCCTTCAATTCATTCTTTATTTTATACTTCATGGTAGCCCAGTCAGTAATTTGATGATCTTCACATTCATCTAAAACCTTGCGAACTACTTCTTTTGCATCTTCCATAAGTTGCTCCGACTCTCTCACATAGACGAAGCCCCTAGATATTATGTCGGGTCCTGCAATAGAGACCTTTGAATCCTTGGAAATAGTTACAACTACTACCATTAGTCCATCCTGAGACAGGTGCCTTCTATCTCTTAAAACGATGTTACCTACATCACCGATACCAAGCCCATCCACTAAAATCTTACCTGCAGATACTGAACCAGTAATCTTGCAAGAATCAGGTGTAAACTCTACCACGTTGCCAATATCCAAGAGCATAATGTTTTCTCGAGGCATACCAAGGGACTGAGCAAGGTTTCCATGTTGTCTTAAGTGACGATACTCACCGTGAACAGGGATAAAGAACTTTGGTTTTACCAATGTATGAATCAACTTTAACTCCTCTTGGCAGGCATGTCCTGATACATGCACATCAGCTAAGGCTTCATAGATTACATCGGCTCCTCTTAAAAATAATTGATTAACCACTTTAGAAATCAACTTCTCGTTGCCCGGTATTGGATTAGCGGAAATAATGACCATATCTCCGGGTCTGATTTCTATCTTTCTATGATTTGCTGAAGCCATACGGGCTAAAGCGGACATAGGTTCGCCCTGACTCCCTGTTGTAATTATAACCATCCTATCATCAGGATAGTTTTGAATTTGATCGATATCAATTATTGTTCCGGCAGGAACTTTTATATAGCCCAATTCCACAGCCACTGAAAAGACATTGATCATACTTCGCCCTGACACACATATCTTTCTATTATATTTTACCGCAGCATTGACAATTTGCTGGATACGATGGGTGTTTGAGGCAAAGGTAGCTACTATTATTCTACCCTTGGCAGATCCAAAAATATTTTCAAATGTAGCTCCAACTACCTTCTCGGACATAGTATATCCCGGACGCTCTACGTTGGTACTATCAGCTAGAAGTGCAAGAACACCTTTCTTTCCCAGCTCAGCAAATTTAGCGAAATCCATTACTTGTCCGTCTATGGGTGTATAATCTATTTTGAAATCGCCTGTATGCACTATTGTGCCTACAGGTGTATGAATAGCAAGTGCAACGGCATCTGCTATGCTGTGGCTTGTCCTAATTATATCAAGTTTAAAGCTACCAAGCTTCACTTTATCTCCAGGTTTGACACATTGTAGCTTTATCTTGGCTAGGGAATGTTCCTTAAGTTTATTTTCTATTAGGCCAAGAGTTAATCGAGTTCCATATACAGGAACATTTATCTCTTTTAAAACATAAGGCAGTGCACCAATATGATCCTCATGACCATGGGTGACAAAAATAGCCTTTACCTTCTCTTTGTTTTTTTCCAAATATGATATGTCGGGAATGACCAAGTCGATGCCCAACATCTCTTCCTCTGGAAAACCTATACCACAATCGATTACAATAATTTCATCCCCATATTCCAGGAGTGTCATATTTTTACCGATCTCGTTGATGCCTCCCAGGGGAATCAGCTTTAAAGTATTATTCTTTTTTGACGACACTAAGAAAAATCCTCCTCCTTATATTAGATTTCCGCTCAAGTCCAACATTCCTTATTATACTTTATTAATTGAAACAAAGCAACCATAAAAAGAATGCTAACCCTAAAAAGGTTAGCCCATGGGATTGGATCTATTTCTGCTCTTTAATAGTATTAATCTTGTGTGCAAAAAACTCGCTTAACTCCTCAGCATACTCTTCTGATATGCCTTCACTGTATATTTTAACCAAGGGCTCATCTGAATCCGGTAATATCAGGGTCCATCCTTTGTCTTGATTTATTTTTATTCCCTCATATAATTCTATATTGAATTTTTCCTTGTTTGCATCATCAATCAGTGTTCTCATTACCCGCCCTTTTTCTTTCCAAGGACACTCAATATCTCTTGTAGACATATAGGTCTTTGGGATCTTATCTAGCAATTTCTTTAAATCCAGTCCTTCTTTTGCCATTAGATCCATAATAGCGAGCACGGTGGCTAAGCCATCGAAATACAATAAAAATCGTTCTATGGATTTTCTCTGATTACTATCTCCCCTTTTTATAACTTCATCCATAATAACTTGTCTCTTGGTTTTTGACCTTATAACATTACTCTGAAAAGTCTTAGCCATTTTTTCAATTGTCGAGGGAGCGGTATAGGGTACCACAACCTCTATATCATTGTCTTGCTTAAAACACAATAGGCTAATTAAGGATATCAATGTCTCATTGTTAATCTGTTTACCTTCTGGATCAAATAGCTGCAAACTTTCTCCTTCAGCCTCAATTCTAATAGCGAAATCATAATTATCTAGCAATATAGCATCTGATATGTTATTAGTGCACATTGTAGTATTACAGTCCAATTCATTTGATATACTAGAAAATAGTGAAGCAATCTTATTGTCTTCTGTGCTTAAGAGAATTTTAAATTTTCTTTCTCTAATAGCATCTTTTTCAATAGAATTTAGTAGATTTCGTATATAGAAAGTTGGCATATCCTTTATATTTCTGATCTTACTTATCTTTATAGGTGCCTTAATCGAGAAATCTCCGCTAATAAAGATATTCTCAATTTTACGCTCCAAAGATTCAGATAAATTAGCTCCATTTTTGTCGAAGAGATGTATGGTAACCTTATTTGGATCATTCACATGGCATGATATATGGATACCTCCATCCAGCCCTAAGTATCGCACTGCATAACGAGTTATAGGCCTTACAACACTTCCTATATCAATTACCTCCAGACCTGAGGAAAGTGCGCCTGTGATTAGACCATGTTTTAGCATTATGCTAGCATTGTGTTGATTAGAGCTGACACAAATACTGGTTCCCTCTTTCAGCTCTGAACCATAGGCCATGGTCAAACGTGATACAAACCAGGGGTCAATGTCGGTATTAAAATAACCTTTTATCCCATCCTTACCGAAAAAAGTTCTCCGCAATCTGGTTCCCCATATGATATTATCTTCAACTAATATACCCTGTTCTATGCTCTTCCTTGGCCAAATTTTTACGTCAGGTTTTATTGTTACATCCTCATGTATATAGCTGTTTTCACCAATAGCACTTCCTTGGTATATTTTAGAGTTATTACTGACTCTAACGTTATTGCATAAAATGGATCCCCTAATCTCAACCTTATTACCGATAATACTGTGCTTCCACAAAACACTTCTTTTTATGCTTGAATACCCCCCAATATAGCTATTCTCACCAATAACTGTAAAAGGATGAATCTCAACTCCATCCTCTATTCTGGAATTTCTTCCTATAAAGCAAGGTCCCTTTATTTTTGCATTAGGATGAATATATACTCCTTCTTCTATCCATAGATCATCCTTGGTTTTCATTGCGTCAATGGAGATGCCTGCACTTCCATCTAG
>JAAYTG010000138.1 GCA_012518075.1 Clostridiales bacterium
ATATTAAGGTCAAGGAGGCAGAGCAGGGCGACCAGGTTGTAGGAGGTCAGGTGCTGGTGGCACCGGGAGGATACCATATGACAGTTGATCCTCCTGACAGACGGGGAGGGGCGCTGCGGGTTTCCTTAAACACTGATGATCCTGTAAATGGTGTTAGACCGGCTGCAGATGTGTTGTTTAGGTCCGTAGCCCAAAACTATAAAGGAAAGAGGATACTTGCCATTATCCTAACCGGCATGGGTAACGACGGAACCCAGGGAATTAGAGAACTAAAAGAGGCATGTCAGTGCTACTGCATTACTCAAAGTCAGGAGACCTGTGTCATATATGGTATGCCGCGCAGCGTCTATGAAACGGGTCTATCTGACGAAGTAGTTCATCTACAGGATATTGGCAGGAGGATTATAGAGATAAGTAGAGGAAGATGCTAATGCATAGTTTAACTTCTAGAGAATTTGAACTCATGAGAGATTACATAGAAAAGGAATGTGGAATTGCCCTGAGCAAGGATAAGACATATCTTGTGGAAAGCAGATTGTCTGGAATTTTGGCCCAGTCTGGCCTTGATTCTTTTGAACAGCTTTACTATAGGCTGCTGAGCCAAAAGGACAGAAAAATGAAGGAAGAAGTCATAGATGCCATAACCACCAATGAGACCCTATGGTTCAGGGACAAAACCCCTTGGATAATTCTAGAGGAGGTACTGCTTCCCAAATACATAGAAGAAATGCGAGAGAAGAAGCGTAGCAAGGTAAGAATTTGGAGTGCAGGATGCTCTACAGGGCAGGAACCCTATTCGACAGCCATGTGTATAGACAGATACCTAGTCCGCAACAATATTAGGGACATATCCCCGGACAGCTTTGAAATACTAGGCACCGATATATCCCGAACCGTATTAGATATAGCCATAGCAGGGAGATACGACAATATATCCATCATGAGAGGACTAGATTCAGAATACAAAAATAGGTATTTCACCAATAAAGGAAGGGTTTGGGAACTATCTAAAGAAATTCGGGATAGGGTCCAGTTCGGGCAATTCAACCTTCAAAGTAGCTTTATCACATTGGGAAAATTTGATATAGTTTTTTGCCGCTATGTAGCAATATATTTTTCTAGTGAACTAAAAAGACAGTTGTTTGATAAGATAATCAGAGTATTGAATTTACCCGATGGCGTGTTGTTTGTAGGCAACTCTGAAATCTTTACCGATCATAGGGACAGCTTTATAAGAAAAGAGCATGGAAAAGGCGTATACTATGGGGTAAAGGGGCATAGTGGAGTATGAATAAATATATTACTGGTTACTGGTTGAATGGGTATATCATGGGGCGAAGGAGTTGGGTTTATGAAGGTTTTAGCCATCGATGACTCGATTATGGTAAGGAAGATAATTAGAGGGGCTGTTGAAGTATTGGACGGCAACCTAATAGAAGCATCCGACGGTATTGAAGCTTTGGAAGTCATGGAAGAAGAATATAAGGATATTGATTTGATACTTTTGGATTGGAATATGCCCAGGCTAAATGGCATGGAAGTTTTAAAACAGCTCAAGGCCGATAGGCGCTTTAGAGGCATTCCCGTTATGATGGTTACCACTGAAAGTGAAAGGAAGAACATAGTTAGAGCTATACAAGCAGGGGCTGCCCACTACTTGATCAAGCCCTTTACCATAGAGGAGTTGGTCAAGCGTATCATGGAGAGTATGGGGAAGGGAGAGTAAGGAAATGTCTAGTATAAGCATAGAGGAGATTGCCGATTTGTTTGCCAATAATCTAAGCAAAGTACTTAGGACCATGGCCGGCTTCGAGGTCAGCAGCATACAATGCGGCCAGCAGGGCATGCCTGAGATTGAGCCTTCCATTATGGGAGCTATGATTCTTCATGGACAAAAAGACGCTATGATATCCTTGGCTATGGAAGATAACACCGCCTATATGTTAATAGCCTATATGACAGGGATACTGCCCGAAGACCTTGAAGAGCAGGATTTATATGATGGTGTGGGTGAACTGGTAAATATCATGACAGGAGAAGTAAAGGCCAGGTTGGCCAATACCCCCTATCAGTTTAGATTGACTTCTCCTTTTGCCTTGGGTGGAGATAATCTAAAAGTAGTATTCAAGAAGAACCTTCAAGGAGCATGCAGATTCTTAACAGCAGGAGAGTTAGAAATTATTTTTCGTATTTCCTATATATAAGAGGGAGAGGGAGGAAGATTTATGGATAAAAAGTTCTACCAGCCTTTCTGCAGGAGTACCAAGGATATTATCAAGGAAATGGCAGGTATAGAGATAGAAGGCATGGAATCTATGGAAGAGGAGGAGGGAGAGATATCCTCTATGGGGGTATCCTCAATAATTACCTTTGCCGGAACTAGAAAGGGCAGGCTACTAGTAGACATGGAGCTTGGGTTGGCCCTTTATCTTGCAAACACCATCTTGGGGGAAGCCTACACCGATGCAATGGACCGGATGGTCTTGTCCACGGTTTCCGAGATAAATAATATAGTATCAGGAAATGCTATCACAAGTCTTAACAATAGTTATTCTATGGATCTTAGATTGGCCCCTCCTGTAGTCTTTACCGGTCAGGATATGGTCATTTCTATTCCCAAGATAAATTCCCTATCTTCACAAGGCTATACTGAATATGGTAAGATCTCTATTAATGTGGCTTGGGAAGGGGGAAACAAGTGATGGATGTAAAATACATACTTCCATTTCTCGAATCTGTTAAGAGCGTATTGGAGCAGTTTGGCCTTTCGGATGTTAAAAGAGGGGAGATATCCAAAAGGGATATAATGCATGTTAAGACTGACATTACTGCAGTTATAGGGATAGTGGGCCAAATTAGAGGAAATATTGCCTACTCCATGTCCAAAGATACTGCCCAAAAAATAGTATCCTCAATGATGATGGGTATGCCGGTGGAAGAGCTGGATCAGATGGGCAGGAGTGCCATAGGGGAGTTTGCTAATATGGTTACAGGCAATGCCTCTGCTTTATTGGAAAACTCTGGCCTGAAGGTAGATATTACTCCACCTTCCATTGTATTTGGCCAAGATGTATACTTCATTATTAGCTCGGTGCAAACCCTAAGCATAGATATGGAGACACCTTTAGGCAAAATAGAGGTCAATATAGGCTTGGAAATATAAGGGTGTTGCAATATTTTCCTGAAAATATAGCAAAAAAATCTGGATTATGATAGAATTATAGAGAACCATGTACATAAAGAGAGTAGGCTGGAGGGAAGTTTTAAGGTGATTAAGAGGATTTTGATAGTGGATGATTCTCCCATTATACATACTTTATTACGCAAGACTTTAGAAAAACATGATTTTGAGGTGTGTGGTGATGCCCACAATGGACGGGAAGGGGTTGAGATGTATAAAGAGCTTAAGCCCGATTTGGTCTTTATGGATATTACCATGCCCATTATAGATGGACTAGAAGCCTCCAAACTAATTAAGGAGTACGATGGACAGGCCAAGATTATTATGCTGAGTGCCATGGGTGATGATGACATAATTGGACAGGCAGAAGAGCTGGGCATCGATATTTTTTTGAAAAAGCCTTTTGACGAATACAAGATAATAAGTGCAATTTCAAAGATGATATGACCAGGCAAAAGGCAGATTGGGGGACGAAATGGGTTATAACATTTTGATTGCTGATGATATGCTTTTGAACAGACGGCTAATCAGAAGGGCACTGGAACAAAAAATAGACAATGTGAATTTTATTGAGGTGGATGACGGGAATAAAGCTCTAGAGTCTATATATAATGATGGAATAGATATTGTCATCCTAGACCTTATAATGCCGGGAAAAGACGGTTTCCAAGTCCTAAAGGAAGTTAAGTCCCAGGAGCACTACAGGGATATACCCATTATAGTAAACTCTGCTGTAGATGAGGTGGATATAATAAGACAAGCCTTGGAGCTGGGAGCTACAGACTATTTTACCAAGCCCCTCACTATGCAGCAGATGGAAATTGTGCTACCGGTTAAGGTGGACAATGCCCTAAAAGCTTATGACCAACAACGTCTACTTGTTCAGATGAACCAGAGGATGAAGGAAGAGTTGATGGTAGCCAAAGCCCTGCAGAGCATATTAATAGATGAAAGAAAATCCTTACCCCAAGTGAAAATGATAGGCAAGTATATACCCAGTGCTGAGCTAAGCGGGGATTTTTATGAATGTGTGCAGATTGGCGATAAAGTTTGGTTATTTATCGCAGATGTTTCAGGCCATGGTGTAGCTGCAGCCATGATTTCATCCATGATTAAGGTCATGTTCAAAAGCTTGGTAACTCAGCATCCCACCCCTGCACAGGTCCTTAGGGATATGAATTCAACCTTTTACAACCTGACCCAAGGTACATATTACATAACAGCTTTTTTAGGACTTATCCAGGATGGGATTCTTACATATTCCAATGGAGGGCATCCTTATCCAATAATAGTAGATGCTTTGGAGAACAGAGCATTTATGTTAGAGGATAACGGTTTTTTGATAGGCATATCCGATGACTATGAGTATTCCATGCACACTATAGATATAAAGCCAGGGGATTCTATAATCATGTATACTGATGGATTACTAGAGCCGGGAGCAGAGGACCAAAGCATGAAGACCCACGATGATTTGCTTAGATATATACAGGAGCGAAAGGACTTGGTTAAG
>JAAYTG010000139.1 GCA_012518075.1 Clostridiales bacterium
CTGCTAGCGTAGATGTGGAACTGCGCGGCATTATGGCTAAGCAGGTATCAGGAAGAGTTCTAACTTCTGAGGATATAAGAGATCACAACACCTTCGATGAACCAGAAAAGGTCCAGCCATCAGCTTTTGAAGACTTTAAGCTTTCTGAAAAAGGCCTTTC
The DNA here is from genome assembly GCA_012518075.1 of Clostridiales bacterium. Taxonomy (GTDB): domain Bacteria; phylum Bacillota; class Clostridia; order Caldicoprobacterales; family UBA3941; genus JAAYTG01. Next base: position 161 of record JAAYTG010000139.1, read on the forward strand.
AGTCAATCTACCTGCCAAATCAGTGGTAGTATTAGCTATAAAATAGTATCCCAAGGAGCTGCTAGAACATTTGCCTGCATCATGCCCCTAGGCATTGATTCAGGGAAAAGACTGCTCAAAATCCTTGAGGAATAAGATGGTAATGGTAACTGCTGGATCATAATAGCAATTGGTCCTAGATATATAATTTTCTATCTAGGACCAATTGCTTTTTCCTTCTATCAGCTTTTGTCTTATATAAGCACGCTTTTACTTTGGTTATTCTTCACTACTTTGAACGCCAAACCCTCTGAAGAAAGATCCTCCTCCGAATAAGAGAACTAAGAGTAGGAAGAAAAATAGAAGTTCATCCCCGTCATCAAATAATCCACAGTTACAGAAAATTATAACCAGCAGCAAGAAAAAGAAAAGCAAGCTTTGATCACCTTCGCCGCGGAATATTCCTCCTAAAGAATCAAATACACCAGCCATGAGTTTACCTCCTCTATCCTTTTCTAATATCAGAATATGAGAACAGTAAATAATATGTGAAATAATAATTTAACTGGACAAAATCCTTATACTTGCAATACAATTGAAATACTGAAAGCGGAAAGGAATGATAGCTATGCAAAAAATCCGCCTGGATCGCCTACTATCCAATTCCGGGGTAGGCTCTAGAAAAGAGGTAAAGGCCATAATAAAGAAAGAAGAAGTTACTGTTGATGGCAATATAGTGAAAAATCCGGGACAGCTGATAGATCCCACCAGGTCCCAAGTTATGGTCAATAGTCGTCCTATTCTATATAAGAAGTATTATTATTTAATGCTTAATAAACCCCCAGGTGTCATATCCGCCACTAAGGATACTCTCCACCATACGGTTACAGATCTTTTGCCTGAACAATATAAAAATATAAGACTTTTCCCCGTAGGTAGACTGGATAAGGACACGGAAGGTTTGCTGATTTTGACCAATGATGGACAATTGGCCCACAGTCTCCTCTCTCCTAAAAAGCGAGTGCCCAAAACCTACTATGCAGTCATAGAAGGCCTTGTAAGCTCTGAGGATAAAGAAGCCTTTAGAAGGGGAGTAAGGCTTGACGATGATCTTATCTCCCTATCAGCCCAGTTGTCCATATTAGAATCTTCCCAGCTTTCCAAAGTTCATGTAACAATTTTTGAAGGCAAGTACCATCAGGTCAAGCGCATGTTTAAAACCGTGGGCAAGAAGGTTGTCTATTTAAAGCGAATTCGTATGGGTAACCTATATTTAGACGAGAGCCTTCCACTAGGCGAGGTACGTGAGTTGTCCCAGGCCGAACTTGCTCTTCTTGACATGTCCAACAAGGATGATATAAGCAAAGATGATACAGGCCAATAATAAGTCATGGAATATGGATAGAATAATAAAATGCTAAGCCCGCCACTGTTTAACTAGTAGGAAAAGTGAGGATATAAAAATGGAACATTATTATAGTGAAAAACCAAGTGCTGAGCATCATATAAGACAAATTAAATACAGTATCAAGGATCTGGATCTAAGCTTTATTACGGACACTGGTGTATTTTCTAAGACTAAGGTGGATTATGGCACTAATGTCCTGCTCCACAGCCTTCCCCCTCTCCAGGGTAAGATTCTGGATTTGGGTTGTGGCTATGGTCCTATAGGCATTAGCCTGGCTAAACTCAACCCCCATTCAGAAGTAATCATGATAGATATAAATCAGCGTGCAGTAGACCTATCTAATAGAAATATTCAGGGGAATAATGTTAATAATGCTACTGCCTTTCAGAGCCAAGGCTTCGAC
>JAAYTG010000002.1 GCA_012518075.1 Clostridiales bacterium
ATAACCGTGAATTTTGACTTAGAACAGGGCAAGTGTCAACATCCTAGCTGTCACCTGCCCTTATAAATTCTATTAATAATTTGGGAGTTTACATTTTATTATTGAAATATCTGTATGCAATAAAGAATGACATTGATTGTAAATAAAAAGCACCTAAAACAATAAATGCAGGGATTCTATAATCTAACCACACAAGTATAAATATCATCACTATAAATAAAGCCGAGGCTGTATTATTTGCAATTGTACTGGCGATTCTTGATAGTTGTATATTCCTTTCGTCCTTTCGCTCAATTTCTTCTTTTTTTAACTTATCATCAGGAGTTCTCTTATAATGAATCAGCCTGACAGTTCCAACAACAGTAAATACACCGCCTATCCCGGTTAACATTCCCATCAGCATATTCATGCTATGGAGGTCTTCCGGTATCCTTTTGGAATATACTATACCAAATACCAATGTTACAATGCCAATAGCAATTATTATTGACCAAATTTTTGTGTTTCTTATATATTTACACAACATTAGTCTTCCTCCTCATAAATAAAAATTTCTTCAATTGACATATCGAAATATCGGGCTATTTTAAAGGCTAAAGTTATAGAAGGATTATATCGCCCATTCTCCAAGGAACTTATTGTTTGTCTTGAAACCTCCAGAGCTAATGCAAGATCTTCCTGATTAACTCCTCTCTGACGCCTAAGCTCTTCCAATCTGTTTTTCACAAAAAGAAATACCTCCTCCATAGTTATTGTAAAGTATGCTTTACACCCCTAGTATACTCTTCCCTGGCAAAGATGTCAAGTGTGCTTTACATGTTTTGAAGAGTTTCTATGAGGGATCCTTTTATACCTTTTCTCCTTTTTAAGTTTTACTATATATCCTTGCTATCAAGCTTCGGCTACTTTATAGAAACCTCCGCTTCGGCGTGAGTTATATTTAACAATCCACGGTCTAAAAAGAAACTCTTCTTTACCATTGTATTTGTTAACCCTAAAAAAGATTATGCTAGATAAAGATATTAATCTCCCTAAGTATAATCCAACCCTCGGGTGTTATACTATCTAAAAGATCAGCTAACTAAAATCAAGCAGTTTTAGACAATAACTTTGATGGTATTAGCATGGTTATCCCGCATTAGAAGGCTAGTAAAAAAGTAAAAAAAAGACCAACTAGACAGGATTAAGATAATTAGCTGTTCAGATTGAGTAATTAAACCTTGAAAAGGAGTATGATATTTAATGAACGGAAATGCTGAGCTTTTGAATTTTATATATCAAAACTCTGAAATGGGAGTAAATACCATAAGCCAATTAATAGATATTGTCCAAGATGAAGATTTTAAAAAACACCTAGAGTCCCAGTTAGATGAGTATAAAGAGATTCATGCTGCAGCCAGGTCATTATTAAATAAAAATGGTTATGATGAAAAAGGGATTGGTGCTTTTGAAAAAATCAGGACTTACCTTATGATTAATATGCAAACCTTAACGGATAAAAGCCCTTCTCATGTTTCCGAAATGCTTATAATCGGCAGTAATATGGGGGTAATAGATGCGGTTAAGAATCTGAAAAAATATAAGGAGGCAGAACCTGATATTATTCAGCTTATGGAAAAGCTGCTAAGATTTGAGGAAAACAATGTTCAACAATTAAAGAAGTTCCTATGATTTAGAAAAAATTATTCTATTGACCTGAGGACTACCCTTAAGAACCTTTTTTGCAGGAGTAAGCTTTAGCCTATAGGTTTTTCTGACTCCGGATTAAAGTATATAGGGACGCTCCATGAAAATAGGTTTAATCAGCATAAGGGCTATACCTGCATAAATACTATATAGCATAAGGGCTTGTTTTGCATAAGGGCTCTTTACTTTGATTAACAAGAGCCCTTTAAGTCCATAGTGTCATCTTTTTGCTTTTCCAGAGTAGGCTCAAGTAAACTTAAATATAACTCCAACTACACCTGCAAGAATTATATATAAAATTGGATGTTTTTCATACTTGTTGGTTAAGAAGAACAATAGTCCAAAGAGTATTATTGCCTTTAAATCAAATAGCTTAATAAGATTTTTTGTATCTATATACCTCTGCAAATCAAAGAGGGAGATCCTTGCAACTTCAAAACCCGCTGCTCCAATCAGTCCAGTTACCGCCGGCCTAAGCCCATAGAATCCTGCTTCTACAATAGGCTCCCCTGCAAACCGCTTGAAGTAATGAGCGATTATAATGATTACTATTACCGACGGGGCAGTCAGTCCCACAGTTGAAACCACTGCGCCTAGTATTCCATAAGTCTGAAAACCTACATAGGTTGCCATATTAACTCCTATAGCCCCAGGTGTGGACTCCGATATGGCTATCATATTGACTAATTCTTCAGATGTAAACCATCCATATTTACCTATAAGTTGCTGAAGGAAGGGTATGGTAGCCAATCCTCCGCCTATGGCAAATAATCCCATTTTAAAGAATTCATAAAATAACTGTAGACAAATCATTTGTCAACCGCCTTCCTATAGCTTAGTAAAATTCCTGCAGCTGCTGTAGCAATTATAATGATAATTGGCGATATATCAGTAAAGGCTATAAGCAAGAAGCTTATAACAAAGATTATTACTCCAATATAGTCTTTTACTGTGGTCTTCCACATCCTTACTACTGCATTCAGAACTAGCACGGAAACTGCTACCCTGATGCCAGCAAAGGCATGCTGGACTATCTGATTATCTTGAAAATGCATAAAGGAATAGGCTATGATGATGATTATTATCAAAGAAGGAACAATAATTCCCAAGGTAGCCACAATAGCTCCTATAATCCCTTTCTGATTATAACCGATAAAGGTTGC
>JAAYTG010000140.1 GCA_012518075.1 Clostridiales bacterium
GAAGGCAGACCACTGACGGTAAAGCTGGGTCTTGATCCTACAGCTCCTGATATCCATTTAGGCCATGCTGTGGTCCTAAGAAAGATCAAGCAAATGCAGGATCTAGGGCATAAGGTGGTAATAATCATTGGCGATTTTACAGCCATGATAGGAGATCCTACTGGTAGGTCCAAGACTAGACCTCCTCTGACTAGGGAAGAAGTACTAGAGAATGCTCGTACCTATCAGGAGCAGATTTTTAAGATTATTGATAAGGAGAAAACTGAAGTTCGTTTTAATAGCGAATGGTTAGGGGCACTAAATTTCTCCGATGTTATTGCCCTAGCATCCAAATATACCGTAGCCAGAATGCTAGAGCGGGAAGATTTTAAAAAGCGCTTTGAAGGACATGAGAGCATAGGCATCCATGAGTTCTTTTATCCATTGATGCAGGGATACGATTCCGTAGCCATTAAGGCTGACATAGAGCTTGGGGGAACAGACCAAAGATTTAACCTACTAATGGGCAGAACCATTCAAAAGGATTATGGACAGGAGAATCAGATAGCTTTGCTTATGCCTCTCTTGGAGGGCACCGATGGGGTAGAAAAGATGAGCAAGAGCCTAGGTAACTATATCGGTATCTATGAAGAACCGGAGCAGATGTATGGTAAGGTCATGTCTATTCCCGATGAGTTGATGATAAAGTACTATGAATTGACTACCGATATACATCCCGATGAAGTGGACAAAATAAAGGCTTCCCTAGAAGATGGCACCTACCACCCAAGGGATGCTAAGATGAGGCTTGCTAGGGAGATCACCGCCTTGTATCACGATGAGGAAGCTGCACAAAAGGCTGAAAAACAGTTTAAAGCCGTATTCCAAAAGGGAGGAATTCCTGAAGATATTCCATCCTTTAAAGTACCAGAGGATATAATATCCGAGGAAGGTATAGATATGGCTAGATTGATGGTAGAGGCAAAACTGGCTCCCAGCACTAGCCAGGCTAGAAGGCTTATTAATCAAGGGGCTGTAAGGGTCAATGGTGAAAGGATAAATGAGATCAGAATTTCATCCTTAAAGGATCAGGATATAGTTCAAGCAGGTAAAAGGAAATTTATCAAGATTCAAATGTGACATCTATATAGTTGTGGCACCTATATAGTGCAAGCTTGTAAAGAATAAAACCAAATAGGGAAATACCTAAAACCCAAATCTGATTTATAGCACATGTAGCTTGTACCCACAAGTTCCATGTGCTACAATTATATCCATAAGATAAGAAAAAAGCCTATAATATTCGGAGGCAGCACAAAAGGGTCTAAAAAAGGGAGTCTAAGTGAATGAGTAAAAAGTATACCATTGGAGTAGATTTTGGGACTCAGTCAGGAAGAGCACTATTGGTAGAAGTAGCTACCGGTAGAGAAGTAGCTACAGCCATCAAAGAATATCCCCATGGGGTGATGGATGAGTACTTGCCCGATGGTACTACCCGTCTAGATGATGATTGGGCCCTCCAGCATCCCCAAGACTATATAGATGTATTAAAAGAGGCCATACCTAGGGTTCTCAAGGAGTCAGGGGTGGATCCTGAGAATGTTATTGGTGTTGGTGTAGATTTTACTGCCTGTACTTTGATTCCTGTTGGTGAGGAAGGGATACCACTATGTTTCCATGATGAATATAAATCCAATCCTCATGCATATGTAAAGCTATGGAAGCATCATGCTGCCCAAGACAAGGCTAACAAAATAAATGATATTGCTAAAAAGAGAGCAGAAGAATTCCTTAACCTCTATGGAGGCAAGGTATCATCAGAGTGGCTTTTTCCAAAGCTATGGCAAATGTTAGATGAGGCACCTGACCTATATAAAAGAGCTGCAAAGTTTATAGAAGCAGCTGATTGGGTGGTAATGCAGCTTACGGGAGAGGAAAAGAGAAACAGCTGTGCTGCAGGATATAAGGCTATGTGGCATAAGCATAAGGGTTATCCCAGCAATGAGTTCTTTAAAACATTGGATCCTAGGCTAGAAAATGTAGTGGATCAAAAGCTCAGCAGAGATATATACCCAATTGGTACTAAGGCAGGGGAGCTTACTGAAGAGGCAGCCCGGTTAACGGGGCTTATGCAAGGTACTGCTGTGGCGGTAGGGAACGTAGACGCCCACGTAGCTGTCCCGGCGGTTGGGATTGTAGAAGAAGGAAAAATGCTTATGATCATGGGTACTTCCACTTGCCATATTATACTTGCTAAAGAGGAGAAAATAGTTCCCGGCATATGTGGTGTGGTAGAGGATGGAGTAATCCCGGGTTTTTTAGGCTATGAAGCCGGTCAATCCTGTGTAGGAGATCATTTTCAGTGGTTTGTAAATAATTGTGTGCCTGCAAGCTACTATGAAGAGGCTATAGAAAAGGGTATGAATATCCACGATCTATTAAGTCAGAAGGCGGCTAAGCTAGCAGTAGGGGAAAGTGGCTTGATAGCTATTGACTGGTGGAACGGCAACCGTTCGGTTCTGGTGGACGTAGATTTAACTGGTCTTATTATAGGCTACACCCTCCTAACCAAGCCTGAAGAGATATACAGAGCACTGATAGAGGCTACTGCCTACGGGACTCGTATGATAATAGAGACATTCGAAGAGAGGGGAGTTCCAATAAAGGAGCTATATGCCGCTGGGGGAATTTCCCATAAAAACCCCTTCCTTATGCAGATTTATTCCGATGTTACCAATAGGGAGATAAGGATCTCGGCTTCGGCTCAAACTCCGGCTTTAGGATCAGCTATGTTTGGAGCCGTGGCAGCAGGTAAGGAAAGAGGGGGTTATGACTCTATAGTGGATGCGGCCAAAGAGATGGCCAGGCTGAAAGATGTAGTATACAGACCTATTCCTAGGAATGTGGAAGTATACAACAAATTATATGGGGAGTACAAGCTTCTTCACGATTACTTTGCCAGAGGGGCAAATGATGTGATGAAGCGCCTAAAGAATATAAAAAGACAAGTAATTGAAGAATAATATATTTAGGGAGTGATAGAATGCTCAAAAGTTTAAAGGAAGAAGTGTGGAAGGCCAATATGGATCTTCCCAAGTATGGGCTTGTTACCTTTACATGGGGTAACGTAAGTGGTATCGATAGGAACAAGGGACTTGTCGTAATAAAACCTAGTGGGGTGCCCTATCCAGAGCTAAAGCCTGAGCATATGGTGGTTCTGGATCTAGAAGGCAATAAGGTAGATGGAGATCTAAAACCTTCATCGGATACTGCCACTCATTTAGTTTTGTACAATAATTTCAGTGAAATAGGTGGAGTAGTTCATACCCATTCATCTTGGGCTACCAGCTTTGCCCAGGCAGGGCGAGGCATTATGGCTTTGGGCACGACCCATGGAGATTATTTTTATGGTGAGATTCCTTGTACCAGGAAGATGACCAAAGAGGAGATAGAGGGGGAATATGAGAAAGAGACTGGCAATGTCATCGTAGAGACCTTTGCCAACATAAACCCAATGGACATTCCTGGAGTGCTGGTCAATATGCATGGTCCCTTTTCTTGGGGGAAGGATGCCGAGGAAGCAGTACACAATTCTGTGGTAATGGAAGAAGTGGCAAAGATGGTCCTCAGAACCCAGATGCTAAATCCTGACATAGGGCCTATGGACCAGGTCCTTTTGGATAAACACTTTTTACGGAAGCATGGTGCCAATGCTTATTACGGGCAATAAAGGGAACTGGCGGTTTTCAAAGAATCTGAGAAACTGTTGATTTTA
>JAAYTG010000141.1 GCA_012518075.1 Clostridiales bacterium
CAATCATCTTCCTAAAGACATCTCCTCGTAGATGAACACATTTATCTAAACTTCTTGCCAAGATTTCAGTAACAGTAGATTTACCTGAAGCCATAACACCAGTAATTACATATATTGCTTTTTCCATTCTCATACTTATCTCTTCCTGAAATATGGAACAGGGGCGCAGCCTTAATATTTGCTTTCCATATGAAACCTGGCTCATCTGAAGTATAATATTGTTCTGCTTCAACTGGCATCCATGCCATATCTTCTTCTAATCTCATATCTGCTTTTTGTTTTACGTGTACAGAAACTATTTCCTCTTTTCCAATAATCCCAGTGTATTCAAGCCACTTCTTAACATTTTGGGGTAACTCCGATAAATCTTCACCGGTTACGATCTCACCCTTGTTTTTCGCCTTACCAGTGAGCTCAGCAATCTCCTTTTCCACTTTTCTGTTAAATAGATACTTAGCAATAGAAGAAACTGCTATAAATATAATCATTAGGACCACAATAATATTCAGAACGATTTTAAACTTTGACATATAAGTCCACCTTCCATAAAACGTATACTACAAATACTTATATAAGTATTTGTTTTGTTTATAGCACGCACTAATCTTACCGTCCTGTCTCAAATATAAAAGAATGCAAAACAAAACAACTTCTGATTATGCTTATTAAGTATTTTCAGGTATTAGAGATATAATTGACGAGAACATTCTTTTTTTGTCAACCAATACTTTATACCCATCGGACAAAACTTGCTGTGTTCCCTGGTCTAAAGGTAAATCAATCCAAGTTAAAGGTACCATTCCGAATTCTACCTCTAATCCGTTCTTATACCACACACGAATTGAGGTGCACTCGCCATAATTCTCAATATTTAACCTATCAATCAAGCCGAAAATACTCAATAGGTGAGTATTTTCAATATAGTATTGCTTATTTGAAGTTAGAATAACTAAATCAATATCTGAATCTATCTTTTGTGTACCCTTTGCATAAGAGCCTACTAAAATAATTACTTCAACAAGGGGCTCGTTTACTGCCCATTCTTTTAATTGTTCGATAAAATCTTCAAACACAATTTCACCTCTTACTCACACATTATATAAATAATCTCTGACCCGGATTTTATTAAAAATGCATCATTTAGGACATTTCATAAGCCCACCCCTCAGAATTAACTTCGTTTAAATTGAGAATTATACAAAAAGCACTAATAATAGTTGATTTAGTCTATGATCTCATATCCTTCATCAGTTAATGCCACTATTGCACTACTAATATCCTTATTCTTAACTAGAATATAGTCTGTATCATAGGTAGAAATGGCAAATATACTTATCCCCTTTTGCGCTAATATTGCGCTGATTGAAGCAAGTATTCCGATTAGTGAGAAATCCAATGGTCCTTCAATCTTTAAAATCCTCCAGTCTTTTTCATACTTAATATAGCTAGGGATACTCTCCTCAATACAAACAATTGATAATTCGTCTAACGTTCTAGTAATAGAGAAAAAATCACTATTTTTAGCCCATTTAGGAATAAACTCGGTTTTATCTAACCTACAAACCCCATATCTGCCTTTTAACAACTTCATTTTTAAAGTTTTCCCTGACATATTTTCCTTTACCCTCACTCTATAATCTTTGGTTCTGCCTAAATACAGCCTTACAGGCACCGCTCATGCCAAGAAATACTTGCCGTCCTTATGCCATGACCGAAAATGTATTTATCAAGCTACTTATATCGCTTATACATTTTATTATTTTAACATGGTTTCTGTACAATCTGCTTAAATATTATTTCTGCTGTTTCTTTGGCAGAAATATCGCTTACGTCAATTTTATGTGTATCCATTTCATAATAATTCTTTAACCTTTGAACACTTCTGTTAATAACGTCTTTGGTCCTTGTTCCCTGTTCTACATCCTTTATAATTCGTGAAATTAATGATTGTTCTGAACATACTAAGGAAAATTTATATAATATACAATCATACTTTTCTAATCTAGACACTAAATCATCAAGAATACCTTGCCTATGCATTACCCAAGAGAAAATAATATTTTCATATACTGAACAGGAAATATAATTATTCAAGAGATAACTAATATTGTCTACCACCATATTCTTGGTTTCATCATTCACAATAAAAGGTGACATGTCCCAACACCAATCACCATCAAGAAAAACACAATTTGGCAATAGCTTTTGCAATTCTCTACTTGTTGCTGTCTTCCCTACGCCCATAGTTCCATTTATAATAATGAGATTTTTCATACTCCACTCTCCTGCTCTTCATAATCCCGGTTCACAATATACAACAGGTCCCATAGAATTTAATCATTATTCATCCCACTCTCTCCAATTATACTATTCAACCCTAGTTCCAGATATATAAAACTAGTTAAATCATACTCACGCTCTCCTCTAATTCATGCTCATTAAAAACTCTAATACCTTGTTATGTAAAGAAGGTTGAATGAGAGGATAAGTTAAATTCTCCGGTATTTCATCGAATAATTTAATGCTACTAATCTCAAAGTGAAGCTGATTACTTAATATCTCTACATCTGCAAAAAACAACTGCCCAAAAGATTCAGTATAGTCAACATTTTTGCCTCTTTCTACAGAATAGATACATGTTGGCGTTAAGCTAAATTTTGTTGCTCCTGTTTCTTCAAACAATTCTCTTGAAGCAGTCTCACTAATACTTTCATTACCTTCCCTATGACCCCCAGGGATCTCCCAAGTACTCCTATCCTTATGTCTTACATAGAGCCATCTTCC
>JAAYTG010000015.1 GCA_012518075.1 Clostridiales bacterium
TAGGGTAGAGGAATGGATAGGATATACCAATCAAATCAGAAAGGTAGAAGCCAAAAAGGTTAAAAAGCTATATGGTTCCCCCATGTACTCTAGCATATCTCGATTGGAGCAGTACGCATCCTGTCCTTTTTCCTTTTATATTAGGTACGGCTTGCGGGCTAAGGAGAGAAAGGTGTATAGGCTGACCCCTCCTGATCTGGGGACCTTTATGCACCATGTAATAGATGTCTTTTCCATGAGAATAAAGGAAGCCGGCATAAGCTGGCGAGAATTGGACAAGAATTGGTGCAGAGAGGAGATTTCTTCCATAGTAGATGAACTGCTAGAGAAGAGGATGGGCTGGCTGGTAAATAATAGCGACCGGTATCGATATTTGGTAACACGTCTAAAGCGAATAATTACCAGGGCAATATGGATTATAGCAGAGCAGATATCTAGGAGTGGATTTGAGCCTATAGGCTATGAGCTTTCCTTTGGAGAATCCCCCAAGGACAAATTTCCTCCCATTGTACTTGAACTACCCTCTGGGGACAAGATTCATCTGGTGGGGAGGATTGACAGGGTGGATGGGATTAAGAAGAAAGAGGGAACCTATATAAGGATTATCGATTATAAATCGGGAAGTAGGGCTTTTAAACTGTCCGATGTCTATTATGGCTTGCAGATACAATTGGTTACCTATTTGGGTGCTGTCTTGGAACACGGAGAAGAGGCATTAGGGGAGAAGGTCTTGCCAGCGGGAATGTTCTATTTTCCAATCGATGACCCTATGATCCGCTTGACGGGGGAGCTGGACCAGCAAGAGATAGAGAAGGCTATAATGAAGGAATTGAAGATGAAAGGTCTAGTATTAGCCGATGTAAGGCTGGTTAAGGAAATGGATCGGGATATTCAAGGATCTTCCCTTATAATCCCTGCCCGGCTAAACAAGGGAGATGTCCTGGGCAAGGCTTCGTCGGCGGCAACCATGAAGCAATTTGACGATCTATGCAGCTATAGCAAAAGATTGTTAATCCAGATGGGCCAGGAGATGATGGAGGGCAAGATTTCTATCAACCCCTACAAGGAAAAGAAAGTAACGGCATGTAGGTTTTGCTCATATTCATCAGTTTGTCAGTTTGACCCATCCCTGAAGGACAACAGCTATAGACTTATAAGGGATATGAAAGATGACCAGGTATGGGGGATCATTCAACAAGGGGGACAAGAGAATGAGTGGTAAGATAAAATGGACGGATCAACAATTGGATGCCATAAGGACTAGGAATAGTAACCTATTGGTGGCAGCAGCCGCTGGAGCGGGTAAGACTGCGGTCTTGGTGGAGAGAATTATCCAGAAGGTTACAGATCCCAAAAATCCCGTGGATATAGACAGGCTATTGGTGGTTACCTTTACCAATGCTGCTGCTACTGAGATGAAGGAGCGGATAGGGGATGGCCTATCCAATGCATTGGAGAAGGACCCAGAATCAGAAGTTTTGCAGCGCCAACTAGCCCTACTCAATAGAGCAAGCATAACCACCATTCATTCCTTTTGCCTAGAGGTTGTAAAGAATAACTTCCACCAGTTAGATATCGATCCTAACTTTAGGATTGCAAATCAGACTGAAGGGCTACTGTTAAAGCTAGAGGCCTTGGAGGAACTATTTGAAGATAGATACATGAAGGATGACATGGACGAGGTTTTTTTGGATTTAGTGGAGAGTTATAGCAGTAATCGGGATGATAAGAGACTACAGGATATGGTTCTAAAACTCTATGATTTTGTTCAAAGCCATCCATGGCCCAAGGAATGGCTGGATAAGCATAGCCAGGACTTCATGATCTCAGAGGGAAGGGACCTAGCTAGTACAAGCTGGGGTAGGGAACTAATAGAGAATCTAAAGATAGAGATATCTGGGCTGCTAGAATCAATGGGCCAGGCTATAGAAATTATAAAAGGGGAGCCAGAACTATATCCTTATCTAGCTAATTATAAGGAGGAATACTCTGCTATCCGAGATATTATGGAAGATAGCCAGGTAAGCTGGGAACGAATTCATCAGAGGATATCTCAAGTAGCCTTTGAAAGACTGCCCAGATGTGGCAAGGATGTGGATAAGAATAAGCAGAGCCAGGTAAGAAAGATAAGGGATGATGCCAAGGACCGTATTAGGAAAATTCAAGCTGAACTGTTTGGGATGGAGCCTGATCAAATTATAAGGGATTTAAATCAGCTTTATCCCATGATCAAATGTCTAACGGATTTGGCTTGGGAATTAGGTGTCAGATATACGGAAAAAAAGAAGGCCAGAGGCTTGTTAGATTTTAATGACCTGGAACATATGTGTCTGGAGCTTTTGCTGGATGAAGGGGAGGATGGGGAGAGGATTCCCTCCAAGGTAGCTTTAGAACTAAGAAAGCGTTATGAAGAGGTAATGATAGATGAATACCAGGACAGTAATCTAGTCCAAGAGGTTATACTGACCACCGTTTCCAGAAAGGATAGTCCAAGGCCAAATATGTTTATGGTGGGAGATGTTAAACAGAGCATCTACCGCTTCCGCCAGGCCAGGCCAGAGCTCTTTATGGAAAAATACACCTCCTATTCCTTGGAAGCTGGTACCAAAGATCGTAAGATCCAGCTCTTTAAGAACTTCAGAAGCAGGAAGAGGATTGTAGATGGGGTCAACTTTATCTTCAAACAGATAATGTCCCAAAATGTAGGTGAGCTGGATTATGATGAAGAAGAGGAACTCAGATGGGGGGCTGTCTACAAAGAGGAAGAGGGGCTGCCTTCCAAAGGGCAAGCTATAGAGCTTTGTATTATAGATATGAAGGACAATAATCCGTTGGAAGAAGATGAATCCTATGCTAGGTTAGATAGTGATGATGATAGTGATGGAATCGCTCAGCACGAGCCTTTGGATATTGTTCAAACTGAGGCAAGGATAATCGGACAAAGGATAAGGCAGCTAGTGGGTGTGGATGGCAAAGGACAAGCTGCCAAAATCTATGACAAAAGCAAGGACGCATATAGAAAGGTGGATTTTAGGGATATAGTTATTCTCCTAAGAACTACTCTTAACTGGGCTGATACTTTTGCTGAGGAGCTAACTGCTCAGGATATCCCAGTCTATACCGATAGCGGAACGGGATACTTTAAGACCATAGAGGTACAAACCATGCTGTCCCTTCTTCAAGTAATTGATAACCCCAGACAGGATATTCCGCTATTGGCGGTCCTAAGATCCCCCATGGAAAACTGGACTCCTGAGGAGCTAATAGATGTTAGGCTGATGGATAGGGAATCCACCTTCTATGAGGCACTTATCAAGATGGCTGAAGAGGGGCAGGGCAAGTTATCACAAAAAGCTGATGAATTTATCCATAAGCTAAATAAATGGCGGGATAGAGCCCTCTATTTACCCACCGATGAGCTTATTTGGTATCTATATGGAGAAACCGGCTATTATAGCTGCGTCGGTGCTATGCCGGGAGGGGTACAGAGGCAGGCAAACCTTAGAATACTTTTTGAAAGGGCCCGTCAGTATGAGGAGACCAGCTTTAAGGGACTATTTAACTTTATCCACTTTATCGATAGGCTGAAGACCAGTCAAGGGGATATGGGGAGTGCCAAGATCCTAGGGGAGAATGAAAACGTCGTTAGGATTATGAGCATACACAAGAGCAAGGGCCTTGAGTTCCCTATGGTATTTGTGGCAGGATGTGGGAAAAAATTCAATCTTATGGACACTGCCCAAAACATTTTGCTCCATCAGGATTTAGGCCTGGGGCCTGACTATGTAGACTATGATAGAAGAATTATCTATTCAACCTTGGCAAAACAAGCCTTAAAACATAAGATAACCAATGAGACCCTATCGGAGGAGATGCGGATACTATATGTAGCATTAACTAGGGCAAGGGAAAGGTTGTTTATTAGCGGTGCTGTTAAGGATTTAAATCAGGAGATAAGGAAGTGGACAGCCGCCCTCACAATCAAGGAAGCAAAGCTTCCAGAGTATCAAATGCTGAAGTCAAGAAAATATCTAGATTGGTTAGGTCCAGCCATAATTAGGCATAAAGATGGAAAGCCGCTAAGGGAATTGGCTGATATATCAGGAGCTAGCAGCCAGGAGATAGTAGACGATGAATCACGGTGGCAGATCAAGATATATAGCAAGATGGATGCCATGATGGAAGATGGGTCCCAAGGGGAGGATACTATAGAACCTTCAGACTTTCTATGGGAGATAGGGGAGGAGGACGGTCTATCCCTTAGTAGTCAAATATCTAAGAGGCTGGAGTGGGAGTATCCCCATAAGGAATCCAGTAGGCTACCAGTAAAGATATCCGTAACGGAACTGAAAAGATATTTGGATAACCAGTTTTCAGAGGAGATTGCCACTTTACCTATGGCAGTGCCTAAGTTGGTAAAGAGACCGTCATTTTTGGAAGAAGAGGCCAAGGCCATGACTGCTGCAGAGCGGGGAAGTCTACTACACTTTGTGCTGCAGCACTTAAATTTTAGATCTTCTGTATCCTATGATAGTATTAAGGAGCAGGTAGATAAAATGGTAGAGGCCCAGCTCATTAGTAAAGAACAGGCTAATGAAGTAGATATGGCTAGGGTACAAAGGTTTTTACAATCTCCCATAGGTATGAGGATATCGGCTGCCAAACGAATATACAGGGAAGTCCCATTTACCATTGAGCTGCCTGGTAGCAAGCTTCATCCAGAGCTTGCAGGTGATTCTATATCTGAAGAGGATACTATTATCCTTCAAGGGATTATAGATTGCTATTTTGAAGAAGGAGAAGGGCTTGTCCTAGTGGACTACAAGACGGATTATGTTGAGCCAGGGGGAGGCTTGAATCTTATCCGAGAAAGGTACAAGTCCCAGCTTGACTATTATGCCTATGCCTTGGAGCGAATTACGGGCAAAAGAGTTATAGAAAAGTTTATCTACCTATTTTGGAACGGACAGGTACTGGAATACTAAGATTCGAATTAAGCATTTACTCCTCTGGAGGTTTGAAGATGAAAAAATTAATTATCCTTATTTGTCTAATAGTGTTTGTTTTCTCTATATATCAAATTTCAAAATATGTCATAGAAACCGTAAAAACCAACAATATTTATGAGGGTATAGCGGATATCTATTATGGGAGTATAAATAATGGGGCAGAGGTAGAGGATTATATAGAAGGGATAAGGGAGATAAATCCCCAGTTCAGGGGATGGATAGCCATACCAGATACCAAGATAGACTATCCTATAGTCAAGGGTCAGGATAATGAATACTATTTAACCCATGATATAGAGGGCAACGAAAACAAGCATGGGGCAATATTTATGGACTATAGAAATGACCTAACAAGGGATAGAAATATTTGTTTACACGGTCACCATATGAAGGATGGAACCATGTTTAGAGATCTTGTAAAGTTTAAAGAAAAAGATTTTTTTCATAACAATAAATCTATACTTCTAGATATAGATGGGAAGAGACAAGAATATCATGTATTCTCAGTATATATAAGCCAAGCCAATTCTTTGGACATAAAACTATCATTTGATGATGCAGAAGAATATAGGGATTATTTTAATAGGATAAAGTCAAAGTCCCTATTTTCTTCGGAAATCGACTTCTCAGAAGACCGTTCCATGCTGACCCTCTCTACCTGTACATATGAATATGATGATGGCAGATTGGTGGTTCATGCTCTGTCTTATTAAAAAACTACTTGAAAAGCATTGCAATATTTTCAAAAAA
>JAAYTG010000142.1 GCA_012518075.1 Clostridiales bacterium
CCTTTACTTCTCCATCATCTATATCTTCCAGGGGAGAGATTATTCTATTAGGCTGCCAACCAATGGCCTCCATAGCTCTATCTACCTTATCTTCACCATAGAGTCCTCTAAAGGTTCTAATCCATATTGATACAACTGTCCCTTTCATCTTGTCCTCCTTGAAAAAATCTTTTAGACTATTTTCTTCTATATTCGAACTAAAGAGTTTATCCCAGTAAATCCTTTATATGTATTAAGGCATTACTACTTATACTTATAACATCTTGCTTGAGCTATGTAACAAGAATTTGGCGTCTTTGCCCACAATTTACTAATAATCTACAGATTTCTACTTGTAAATATAAAAATCATGACTGAAAAGCTTATAAATTCATTCCAGCCATGTTTATAACAATTGTTTCTATTCTTACTATTTAACTTTCCCTAAGCTGCCTATTTGAAAGTGTTAGTATTTCTGAACCATTTATAGTTTATAAGTCACCAATCTTTTCTCTATCTCCTTCACCTTCTCAAAGAGGGCTTTGGCCAATAAACTATGTCCTTCTTCACCCAAATGAACTCCATCCCTCTCATCAGGCTGTGCTATTTTTGCTGCATCTAGAAAATGACAATTGTATAGATCTGCAAACTCTTCATATCTTCGTGACAGCTGTTTTGATATTTCTATACCTCGTCTTCCACCAAACATTTCACAAAATTCTGATTCCATAATACTTTCTCCTATATGGATAGGCGAAACAACAAGAACATCCTTATGGTATACCATAGGATTACGTAGCTTCTTTAGAAGACACTCTAGCCCCCTGGCTATTCCATCAGGACCAACATTAAATCTTGGTTTTATATCATTGGTTCCAAGCATAAGGATCACTAGGTCGAGGGGTTGATGGGTTGCAATGCATGTCTCCAATAAATCTATCCCTCTTAAATTGTTTGTGTAGGGATCTTCAAAAACTGTAGTTCTTCCATTTAAGCCTTCTTCAATTACATAATAATCTTGGCCTAGATGCTTTTGGAGCAGCTTTGTCCAACGTTTAGTCTCATCATATCGATCACCGCTCCCTGGAATATGTCCGTATGTATTTGAATCTCCAAAGCATAATATATTCATCATATCATTCATTCCTTCCCATAATAGTTTTATCCTTATACCATAATATCCTTGATGTGCTTTGAACATTTATAGAACTTTACACCATCTATAACACTCGTCCCTACTTTAGCATCTTCTCTCTGTTGGTATTTCCAATATTATTTCATAATAAGACCCTGCCTTGATCTTAATTTCATATACATCTAGTGTATTATAATAGACTCTTATATTTCAATAGCTTTTCTTAATCCAGTCTATTATTGGCACATTAGTATCCCACTCCAAGCCTTTATTAACAATAACTAGCTTAATTGCACCCACATGGGAGTACAATGCTAATGGTTCAGCTTCCCAATAAATTTAATATTCCCTCCTGGGGCATCGGTTTGCTGAAATAGAAGCCCTGGACCTTATGACATTTATATCGCTTGAGATATTCTAATTGCTCTTTTGTCTCAACCCCTTCAGCGACTACTGATAAGCCTAATTGATGCCCTAACATAATTAACATGCCTATTAGGGAGTCATTCCCGGCGTTCATATCTATAGTGTCAACAAAGCTTTTGTCTATCTTTATAGTTTTTATAGGTATCTGGGTCAAACATCTTAGAGAAGAAGGGCCTGTACCAAAATCATCAAGAGCAATGGATACATCTTTAGATATTAGAGCCTCCAACTTTTCTCTTGCACTAGAATAGGGCTTTGTATAAGCTGTTTCTGTCACTTCCAACTCAATGTATTTAGGATCCAAATCGTAATACTTGAGGGTTTCCATAAGGTTATCGGTAAAACTCTGCTGCATGAGCTGTATTATGGAGATATTAATTGATAGGCCAATGTCAATATATCCTAAATTATGAAGTTTTTTTATAAAGCTACATGCATTTGAAATCACCCAGTCCCCTATGGAGTTTATTAGGTGGGTCTCCTCAGCAACTTCTATAAATTTCAGTGGAGGTACCCAGCCCAGCTTGTCATTTTTCCATCGAAGTAAGGCCTCGAGCTTGCAGATCTTTCCTGTATTTAGGTCTATTTGGGGCTGGTAGTATAGCTGAAATTCGCTCCGATCTAAAGCGCCTCTGAGTTCATTGCCAATTAGCATCCTTTCCTGAAGTACTTGATTCATGCTTTCATGATAGATAGTATAGCTGCCCCGGTCATGGGATTTTGACTTATACATTGCTATATCAGCATTCTTAAAAAGAGATTTTACATTTTTTCCGTGCAATGGATATAATGTAATTCCAATACTGACAGTAATATTTAGTGTATAGTTGGTTAGTTGATAAGGACTACTAATTATCTTGATGAGTTTTTCCACGAATTCCTCAACTTCTTTCACATCTTTATATTCATGGATCAATATAACAAACTCATCTCCACTTATTCTATAGGCAGACTTATTACTATCTATTAAATCCTTCACCCTTTCCCCAATACCTATAATTATCTGGTCTCCAATTAAGTGACCTACTGTATCATTTATGTGTTTAAAATTATCTATATCAAAAAATATCAGTGCCTTTTTCCTATCAGGCCTATTAGCTATATGATCCTTTACATCATTATAGAAAGAAAGCCTGTTTGGGAGGTCCGTCAAAAAATCTTTATACGCTAGCTCTTTTAATCTCTTCTGGGATACCTTCAGCGCAGTAATATCAGTGTGTGAGCCTGCACTTCGAATGATCTCGCCTTTTTCATCAAAAACTAATTTAGATTTGGATAATATCCACCTATACTCACCATTTTTGAATTTTAGTCTGTATTCATTGCTATAATAAGGATTCCTATTCTCTTTGTGCCATTGCAGTTTTCGTCTTAAATTATCAATATCTTCTGGGTGCACTAAGGACATCCAGTCACCTATCTCTTCTATATCTTCCTTGCTATAGCCCGTCATTTCATACCATCTCTCGGAAAAATATCTCTCCCCATATTTTTCATCCCATATACCATCATTGGTGCCCTCAGAAACCAATCTATATCTTTCTTCACTTTCAGTAAGCTTTTCTACTTTTTCCTGTAGAGCCTGATCCGTTATTGCAAGTTCTTCATAGTTAGCAAGGAGGGCCCGTTGAGTTGAATATATCCTTTTAAAAGCTTTCCGAATTAAAGTAAATAAAAGAATACCTGTTATAGATACATATAGCCAGCCCTTAATCATACTCAGTATTGACAGCCATTCATTGTTTAAAGGGAAGAAAAAAAGAACCCTGTCAGATAGCAGTATCCATGCCACACCAAAAATAATATACTTTAATGTTATTGACAAGGCGGCTTTAGAAGGACTGTACTCTCCAGAGCAAACCCTATAGTCTGTAACCCGACTCTTATCACAAGTCTCTTTGTGTAGAGCTTTTTTATGTATTTTCCCTGCTTTCACGGCCTCTCCCCTCTTAGACTCATAAATTAAGTATTTGAATCTATCTCTCCAATGCTCTCCATTTTATAGCCTGTTTTCTTGAATTTAATTAGCACATACTGCCTACTAAGTCCGCTTTACTGCTATAAATTTGATACAGTTGAGTATAAAATTCTGAGATTTAGTTTATATTACTTTTGCCGTCATAGTCATGAGCCTTTTTAGTTCTACTCTTTGCTTGCCTTTCACAAAAAATCCTGCTTAGATTTCTCTTAGTATAGTTGAATGTTTATGTAGTGGTAGAAAAGTTGACAAATATTGAATAAACTCTTGATTATTCTGTTAATTAAGGTTCTCTCTCAACAAAATGGTGAGTGTTTCTATACGAATATTGTAACATATGAAAAGACGTAAAATCAACAAGTATGAAACCTATTATAAACTTTCTTTCCATATCAGAGATGAGGCTATGCGTATAACTTATGAAACCGTGGGAATCACGGGGATCGCTTGCTTAATATCTACTAACTAGAGTGGAGTTCCCAGGAATCTCCCACTTCAAACGATGGTAAGCGGGGGTAGTTCAAAGTTAATAAATGCTAACTGGTAATCAGAAGCAGAAAAAACAATGTGAAGATTAAATGAAATTTGACAAGTCTATGTTTCAATATTGGGATGGGCATTTTGGATTTTAATATCCATTGGTCTTCAATGTAACGACAACAATCTCTGGTCTATTGAAAATCCTAATTGGAATAATGCTGTTTCCTAGTAGACCCCTGCTTACAAACATGGTAGATAGATTTTGCAATAGCTACCACTTGTATATTTAGGGAATAAACCCTGATCCGGAGCAACTAATCCTCCTAGAAATGTTTTAATTTTTTGAAGATAGTTTTCTGATTCTTACCAAACTCTTTATTATGTAGATCTGAAATATGAGCTATTTTAAAATCATTAAAGACTTGGGGTATTTTTGAATTAATATAGTCTGATTCTGTAATAATTATACTATTATTTTACCATAGACAAAACATGGTACTAGTAAATACAAGGATCAGCATGATAAATATCCTTGCTTTTCGTAGCGGCTTCTTTACCAAGGTCTTCTTAGGAACCATTGAATATTACTCCCTTATACTTTTTATGGGCCTTGTTTAGGAAACACCCGACTTTAAACATAAAAGCAGGGCTTGTTTTTTCTATGTAATTATTCCAGTTTCAGATAATTATCTCATGGTCTATTTTCTGCAAATTTGCAATAAGGCCTTCTTTTTGAGCGAAATTTCCTATAGTCTATATGTCGATAAATATTTGTGTCTCCATCTCCAAGTAATATGGGTTTAGCCGGATTTGAATATCATGTTCATCTCCTGTCATCTTCCCATGCCTCTATATCAATCCACTCTCTTAATATCAACACCCTCTGTCCAATCAATTTTTATGCTTATTTCTCCCTTTGCTTTTTTGCCCACAAGCTTAACCCTACTAACACCTTCTGTAATTTTAACTGTCTGATTACCCTCTTTGGTATCATCTACGATATTTAGAATCTTGTCATCTGGGCTTACTAAAACAACTTTAAATGCACCATCCTCGATAGTAGATTCAAAAGTAAAGAGGAGATCATTCTCTCCTTGGCTGTTAATTTTATAAATCGTATCCATCCCCGTAAAGCCAATGAATTTTACATGATTTTCATTCTCTTTACCCTCTTCTATTTTAGAGCCAACTCTAGATACATACAAATAGCTATCCGCGTCTTTCGCTATCTTTTTCTCATCATCAAATATGCTATTCTGATACAGTGTTACAGAACTGCATCCACTAACAATCATGATAGCCAATGTTAACAAAATGCCTAACATCAATTTGCTATAGGTTCTCATCTCGCCCACTCTCTTCACTTGTTTTGTTAATAATTTCTTATTGATTGTGCCGAAACTATAGTTTTCATTTCGCCTACTTCCCCAGAAATTTTAATGTTAAATATAGTATTTGTATGTCCAGTCTACATACTTATAACTTGGTATCCCTCTTCTATGTACTTCTTCATACCTGCATGGCCTGACATATCGTCTAACATAGGAAGTCCCGTGTTTAAATTAGCTTCATATACACCAAGCACCTTTGAACAGGCCAGACAGATCCCGGCTATTAAATCTGCTTTCTTAGCCTTTTTGTAAAGTGGATTGTTCTCTCCTTCAAACTTTGAAACCAGTTTAACAGACGCACCTTCAAATACTATCTTTACTTCTTTTCCAGCAGAATTTAACTGCAAGGCATTCATTAAAATATGTTGAAAGCACATCTTCTCACCAGTCATACCATAGAATAGAATCTTCTTCATGTTTATCCCTCTTATTATAATATTTTTTTATTTTAACCTCTTAGCCTAATTGAATGCTTGTCTCTATAGTAACATAATGTTCTATTTATACTATTCTGCATCATAGTGCAAAATCCTTTAATAGCATAAAATTGCCACCGTTTGGATGCCCCTTGTATTTAAATAACTGCTTTTCGCTAATATTGCTAACATAAAAGATGATAGGGCCTCAATACTTACCTGTTTAGGGGACGATCAAAAATAAGCTATCTTATGAGCTTTATGTAAATCAATATATATTGGATAATAAATACTATAAACCTACTTACAATCACCTATATTCCTGAGTCAATTGCACACGTATAGCAATTGGATATATATGTCAATGTCTTGGCTGATAAGAAAGGCACTATAAAGAAATTAAATATACCTTTTCGGTGTTATTGCTGCACAAGGTATAAGTATTATGATGGATAAAGCTTATGACCCCATATTGACATTTACATAATTAGCCAATATAATATTGTAAAATCCTCCTAGGGTTTAATGAATAACTTTTTGTAACGTTTTTGTATATTTAGCATATAGATAATAATGACTAATTAATAATCAATTTTATAATATAATTTGAAAATGAACTGGCGATAGGCTTAGTACTTATGCGGCCGGGTCTTTTATAAGACAGGGGTAATTGAAATCCATGGGACATTGCGTTAAATAACGCCCTATGGATTTTTTTAATAGATTATAGGAGGTATTCTTGTGGAAAAAAACAGATTCAAAAAAGTCCAACAAGTTCTCATTATCATTTTATTTGCAAATTTACTCGTAGCTGCATTGAAAATTACTATAGGTTCAATTATTAAAAGTGCGAGCATGACAGCAGATGGATTCCATTCACTCTCGGATGGTTCTTCTAACATTGTTGGGTTAATTGGTATTCATTTTGCTTCTAAACCTGAAGATGAGGAACATCCTTATGGCCATAACAAATATGAAACATTGGCGGGTTTATTTATATCAGTTATGCTATTTTTTGCTGGCGGAAAGGTTATTCTGAGCGCAATTGAAAGGTTTAAAGAACCAATAATTCCTGAAATAACATTAGAAAGCCTTTTCTTGCTAGTTTTAACTTTAATAGTTAACATTGTTGTCTCTGTTACAGAGTATAGAAAAGGAAAGGAACTTAATAGCCAAATTCTTATTTCAGACTCTATGCACACAAAAAGCGATATTTTTGTATCATTAGGGGTTTTAGTGACTCTTGTAGGTATTAAATTAGGGCTTCCTCCTATAATCGACCCTATTGTTTCACTAGTAGTAGCTACTTTTATTATTCACACGAGTTATGAAATCCTTAAGGAAAATAGCAATGTACTTCTCGATGGTGTAGCTATTGACTCAGACGAGATAAGAGACGTTGTTATGAGTTTTGAAGAGGTTAAGGATGCTCATAAAATTCGGAGTAGAAGTAGCATAAATCATCTAAATATTGACTTACACATAGTAGTTAATTCAAAATTGGATGTTGAAAAATCACATAGACTAGTCCATGATATAGAAGATGCTATTAAAGCAAAATTTAACAAAAATTCACAAGTAATAGCTCATGTTGAACCTTATAAAGATGAGTCACACAATAATGAAATGAGATAATTTCCTAGTATGTTTTGCTATCCTGTATCCCACTTCCATTTTGAACCATATAATCTTAAAAGCCATTTCTATTCTGACACTATATATCTGTTACTATTTATAAAGAAAGCATTTAGCAACTCTACAGTAATCACTATACTAAATCATGTAACCTGCTCCATAAATTTAAAAAATAAATTCGTGTCTTAAAGGACAATTTAATAATATAAGAATACGAAGAAAGCAGGGCAGACATGAAAACATCTTTTAAGAGCGTATTATCTATAATGATTTCTATAATTGTCATAACTTACATTACCTCGTATACAACCAGTTCGAGAGATTTAAATGCTGAGCAGATGGAAGAGCCAGTTAATTATCAACAACTTAAAGGGCAAGTCGATTATTTTAAACAGGCAATCGATGAATTAGGGGTAACAAGCCCATTGGAAGCTGCTAATCTCTGGGCAAAAGGTGAAGAAACAAGGAATGGTGTCTATCAATATTCCGTATCATGTAACGAACTTAAATCCAAAATGATTGAAAAATGGGGAAATGCGGATGAAAGCTATTGGAACATCGGGGCCTCAAGTCCTTGGATAAATAAATGTGAGATAGTCGAAAATAATAAGATAAATAGTACTACCCATGAGATAACAATTAAATACCATTGGTCCTTTTCAGGAGGAGATCTAGAGCCAACCTTTGACATCTTGACAATAATAAAAAACAATGATTACTGGTGTGTAAAAGATGTAAAAGAAACTAAACAGAGGCATGGTTTATAAAAAGCATCCTTTGACTCACTCAATCTTCAATAAAATTTCATCTAGTATTTCCTGAGTATCATCAGGATTAGTCATATTAAATATAACTGTCCTTTTATTGCTTATAATATTGATAAATGGGGGATACTTTGTATTTACATGCAGCCTCACTGATCCCATCTCCTTGGTGCTAAAATTTCCTTTTAAATGTGATCCAACAGCTGAACCATTGGTTCGCCTTTTTATAGTTGGTAGTTCCTCCAGCAAAACAGCTTCATCAATAGAATCCCATGTATATACATCTCCGTACATACCATGTATTTCTAACCCTTCTTCTAAAAATGTTACTTTCGTAGGTAGGGTTGACTGATATATTAAGCCAGCAACAAATATCAATGAAAGAACCACAACAAGGATTCCAAAAATATGTCCTTTAGAACTTCCCTTCCGCCTTTTACCATCTTCATCATAAATATTTCCATCATATTTTTGAGCTTTAATCAACAAGTAAATCGTAGAAATCATGGTAAATATAATTGCTAGAATAATAGCAGATGTAAAACCTAAGGTATGTAGAATGCCTGTAGCAATGTAGACACCTCCATTGGCATAGGCATATATACCCATTAATCGTCCAAGTCCTTCAGTGTCAACATTGGCCTTTTTAGCTTTGGGCATGGTATTGTATCCTGATATTAAGAAATGCCACTTTAATATATGAACAGCAAACCCAATAGCTATAAATATTAAACCTGTTATTAATAAAATCCACATAAAATTCTCCCCCCAAACTAGACCTACTTACATTATACTATCTCTTTACCAGCCTGTCATGCATTATTCTATATTACAGTGCTTGATGTAAAAAAGAATCCTAACATAAAATTCAGGATTCTTTTAATACATTCTATATTTTAACTTACATATTGTTTGGATTGGCAACGGTCGCCGGTAAAATCAACCCTTTAATAAGATCGCCAGCAGAAAGGGGAGGAAGCCATAATAATGGTGACTCCTTTTAGCCTTATTATAGAGCATATCCAGTATTAGACTATACTTAACTTTCTAATAGCCTGTTCTTGGTCCGGTAAGAAAAATATGTTTTCTCCCCTGTTGCTCTCGTAAATAAAATCTCTCAAGCTCTTACTGGTATATACAGAAAAATCACCTACAATAGCTATCTTCACATGATAATTAATAAACTTCTGTAGTATCTCCCCTGCAAGTCTGGTTTTTAAATCAAAGAACTCCTCGGATATTGATGATTTGTCTAAAACTATACGATAGCAGCCCGTCTCAAAACCTACAGTCCCTATAAGATCTAGTGCTGATTGAACATCCTTTATTAATATATGACTACTGCTTACCATAGTAATTTCAATATTGTTCTCTATAATAGTATCTATCTTCATTATTGTCCTCCATTCCTTGAAAACATTCATAAACTTGTTGCCATTAAAGAAATTATTATCTGTTCTTTAGTTCTAAAAGTATAGGTGTTATATTAAGCGCTATAGATATAAACGTCAAAACCCATAGCATCACTTCCATACTAGGTACCACATCTAATAAAGCCGACCAATCTTCGGCTTTTACCCGCCCAGATACAAGACTATATTTTGAGCAGAGTGTTAATGCTGTAAAGGATAATCCTATTGCCATAACAAGTTTGTAATCCTTACCTGCCCTATACATATAAAGATTTATAAAAGTTGCTACTATAGCAATAACTCCTAATATTAACCACATAATTCTACCTCCATAATATCCGTAATATTCTTTGAGGGACATAATGCTGCTAGTTTGTCAAATACAAAGCCCTTACATAAACCATTATATACCATAATCATAGACTACTCCATACCCATACTTGCATTTTCTTTTTGCATGCATACTTCCCTAGTTCCTTTTTCCTTTACCTTTGCCCTATAATAAAAGTTTTTTCATTTTGGTTCGCCTTTTGCACTTTTTCTCTCTTCTAAACGCCGATATATAATATTTGTTTCTTGTTTTACTAATCCACGGCAGAGTCTATAAAGTATGCGTAGTTAATATGGTGATCCGCTTAACCAAAGCAATACTACTTTTAAGGAGAGGAAACTTGTACACTAC
>JAAYTG010000143.1 GCA_012518075.1 Clostridiales bacterium
AGAGTATGCTGATGTAATGGAAAGGGCACTTTATAATAATGTAATCGCTGGAATGTCACTAGATGGTAAGCGTTTCTTCTACGTTAACCCTCTGGAGGTTGATCCGGAAGCTTGTGAAAAGAATGGCAATATGAAGCATGTAAAACCCGAAAGACAAGGATGGTTTGCATGTGCTTGTTGCCCCCCCAATGTAGCCAGACTTATTGCTTCATTAGGTAAATATATCTACAGCATAAAGAACAAGACGCTATATACTCATCTGTATATTGGAAACAATACTGAACTGGAAATGGATGGTGAAAAGATAGAAATCAATCAAAAAACTAACTATCCATGGGATGGACGTGTATCTATTACAGTTAATATGGATAAGCAAAAAGAGTTTGCCATAGGTCTTACAATACCTGGATGGTGCAAGGGTGCTATTATTTCTGTTAATGGCGAGAATATAGATATTAATAAGATAATAGTTGATGGTTATGCAATAGTAAATCGTCTATGGAAAGATGGGGATGAAATCCAGCTGCTCCTACCTATGGATATCTTAAGAATGAGAGCCAATCCTATGGTTGGGGCTGATATTGGCAAGGTAGCTATCCAGCATGGTCCATTGGTATACTGTCTGGAGCAAGTGGATAACGGACCCAACCTGCAGGGAATAGTACTACCTAAAGATGTCAAACTCAATGTATCCTATGATGAGAATATGCTGGGCGGAATGAATGTTATCACTGCACCAGTCAAGAGGGTAGACAGAGATTCATGGGGTAATGAGCTTTATAAGGCTGATAACCCTGTCCAATATAAGGATGATACAGCAACCTTTATACCTTACTTTGCATGGACCAACCGTGAGGTGGGGGAAATGACGGTATGGGTTAGAGAGGGATAATCATCAGAAAATAATTAATCCAATGGGGTAGGGAAGAGGGATGCAGCGGCAGCCCATCGTTTCTGCCCCATTAAATTTACTAGCAGCCTTCTTAAATATTTGGATCCCATTTACATATATAGTAAAGAAAGAATAACTTACTTTTCTTGCCAACTAGACCAATGCATTGTAGAGTAACAAACTATAAGAAGATATGATAAAAATCGACCTGTTTGACATATACCTTCAAGAATAACCTTGAAGGACTTTTGATGCTTATGTCGAATGTTAAACAATAAGCAATAAGTATGGATAAATATTCAAGTTGCACGCCTATTGTTGTTAGAGGCTAAGTGCTAATCATCCATGGTTACATCAAAGGCAGGGAGGAATTTATGTGAGCAATCATACTGACAAGATTTGTCCTTATTGTCAAACAGCTATAGCAGCCGCCAATACTACTTATTTTTGTTCAAAATGTCAAATACCCCATCATGCAAAATGTTGGCAGGACAATGACGGTTGTACCACAATCAACCATATTACCAGGAATCATCCAAGAGGATTTTTTGTACTTCATGTGGGAATCCCAGCTGGGCAAATGCTAGGTTTTGCAGTCATTGCGGCGAGGCACTAACTAACCCTCCTCCTTCATACACCCATCAGCAAAATTATTCCAATCATTACCAGCAAGGTTACTCCAATGCACCTCAACAAGGATACTGGCCTCCAACCCAGATCTATGCAGGGTTTTGGAATAGAGTGGGAGCTTCATTAATAGATAGTTTTATATTACTACCACTCAATTTTTTAATTCTTTTGATTCTAGGATCGGGAATGGGGTTATTCTGGATAGTAATTGCAAGATGGTTATATTTTGTGCTGATGGAGATCTCGTCCAAGAAAGCAACCCTGGGTAAGATGGCCCTAGGACTAGAAGTTGTAGATTTAAATTACAATAGGATTTCATTTGGCAAAGCTACAGGCAGGCATTTTGGCAAAATTATTTCTGCCGCGATATTAGATTTTGGTTTTATGATGGCTGGTTTTACCGACAGAAAGCAAGGACTTCATGATATGATGTCAGGATGTTTGGTAGTCAAAAAGGGTGGCATTATCCCTCAAAACCAATATCAATATAGAACTTGGTAAACTTATAATTGTACTTAGTAAACTTATGGAATTAAGTATAGAGTTAAAGAGGATAAAGAAATGGGAAAAATCAACGTTACAATTATGGATGCAAAAGGAAATAATGAGCAAGCTCTCAATAAATAAAAAGCATAATATTAGTAAAAATGCTTCACACTAAGACCAAGGTGGTGAAGTAGTTGCTGAGAGTCCAAAGATATGTAAACGATATAAGAACAATTATACGGAAAACTGAGATATACTGCAGGGAAATGGGAATAGTAGGGAAATACTTAAAGATAAACATCGGAGCCAATATAAGAAACTACTTGGATATGATATATGATAGAAGGGGTTTTACTAAGGAGGAATTAGTAATTATTATTAGGGAGTTTGGAGAATATTTGGGTGATGACTTATTAGATGAATATCTTAAAAAGGCAGATTCGCTTATGGATATAAATGAAAGCACATTTATGGAAGATTCGGAGAGCTAAGAATATCTTGTCAAGGGCGTTATCCGCATTATGGGGTGACTGCCCTTACTTATTATGTTTATCAATCTAATATTTAATTCATGGATATACTCTTATTATGCTCAAATCTGATAGTAGGCTATATTATTCCCTTTGACAGATTATTGATAATATTTCCAATGAATGCTATTATATAGAAGATGAGCCAAGATATATAGACTAGGGGAATTGGCATGAAAATGGTAACGAGGTGAGGACTTGTCGAAAAGACAAAGGTAGCAGAGATCCTCAGAGAAATTGCACTTATGCTTCAGCTAAATGCCTATTTGATGTTCATTCATCAATAGAAGATCATGTCCATATGCCATAACTGCTGGGCTTAGTATGGAGAGCAAACTTAGTATAAGAGGTTAAATAACAACCAAAAAGGAGGGACTTATTATGAAGTTACCGGTAGCATTGCAGCTTTATTCAGTGAGGGACTTTGCTGAAAAAGATCTCGAGAGTACATTAACCAAGGTAAAGGATATGGGATACGACGGAGTGGAATTTGCCGGGCTCTATGGTCATGAGCCAACTCAAGTAAAGGCTATGTTGGATGAAATTGGACTTGTACCTATCTCTGCCCATGTTCCCCTAGATGATATGCTAAAGGACCCAGACGGGGTAATAGGAGCCTATGTGGACATTGGCTGCCAGTACATAGCTGTTCCCTATATTACTGAAGAGCGAAGACCTGGAACTGATGGATTCCAAGAGACCATAAAAGATATTGAAAAGGTGGCTATTGCTGCAAAGAAGCTTGGGATTCAGATGCTCTACCACAACCATGACTTTGAATTTGTAGAGGTTGATGGTATGTATGGCTTGGATATTATTTTTGATTCCATATCGGAAGACCTACTAAAGACTCAAATAGATACCTGCTGGGTAAATGTTTCAGGCGAGGACCCAGCAGACTATGTTAGAAAATATACAGGAAGAGCGCCGATTGTACATCTCAAGGACTTTGTTATGAGCGGAAAGGAGAAACCGGAAGGGCTTTATGAGCTTATTGGCATGGAATCGGACAAGAAAGAGAATGTGGAGGAAGAAAACTTTGGATTTCGGCCCATCGGATATGGGGTTCAGGACTTTGCTTCAATCCTGGAAGCATCACAGGAAGC
>JAAYTG010000144.1 GCA_012518075.1 Clostridiales bacterium
GGATTGGTCTCCCAGTAATATCCCCCCTTCTTTTGGAATTTTCCCAATGATACTGGGCTCCCTATATGTTACAGCCGGGGCTATAATTGTAGGTGTGCCCATTGGTTTGCTAACTGCCATTTATCTAGCGAAATTCTGCCCTAACACACTATATAAATATTTGAAACCTGCTGTAAACCTTATGGCAGGCATCCCTTCGATTGTTTATGGTTTTTTTGGGCTTGTAGTCCTAGTCCCTTTATCTAAAAATATATTTGGCGGCCATGGATATAGCATAATAACTGCATCATTCCTCCTGGGCATTATGATACTACCTACAATCATAAATCTATCGGAATCCGCTATTAGGGCAGTGCCTCAAAGTTATTATGAAGGTTCAGTTGCACTTGGAGCAACTCATGAATATTCAACAGTTTTTACTGTAGTACCTGCTGCAAAATCAGGTATAATAGCCTCTATTATACTTGGAATTGGTAGAGCTATAGGTGAAACTATGGCTGTAGTAATGGTAGCAGGCAATCAAGCACGTATGCCCGCAGGATTAACTAAAGGGATACGTACTTTAACTGCCAATATAGTAATTGAGATGGGCTATGCGGCGGAATTACATAGGGGTGCTCTCATCGGAACGGGTGTGGTTCTCTTTGTCTTTGTTTTACTTATAAATGGGATATTCTCCGTAGTAAAAAGGAGGATGAAATAGATGAATAAATTAAGTCGAATAATTAGGTATTTAATAATACTTTCTGCTTTTATTACCTTTGCAACCTTGTTATTTGTAGTAGGGTATATTTTGGTTAGGGGTATTCCTTATATAAAGCCATCATTGTTTGCTTTAGAGTATACGACAGAAAACGTATCTTTGTTGCCAGCAATAGTAGGCACTATTATTATGATAGTTTTGGCACTATTGATTTCTGCTCCTCTTGGGATATTTACTGGATTTTATCTAGTGGAATATGCCCGTCGGGATAATAAATTAGTCGAAATAATCAGAATCACTGCCGAAACCCTTTCGGGTATACCATCTATTGTATATGGATTATTTGGCCTACTGTTTTTTGTCACTGCTTTAAGTTGGGGATTTTCATTAATAGCTGGTGCTTTTACCCTTGCTATTATGATATTACCTTTAATAATGAGATCAACAGAAGAAGCATTGTTATCAGTGCCAGACATGCTTAGGGAAGCTAGTTTTGGACTTGGCGCAGGCAAACTTAGGACTATTTTCAGAGTTGTTTTGCCTACAGCAATGCCCGGAATTCTTGCGGGGATTATACTTTCCATAGGAAGGATAGTTGGAGAGACTGCAGCACTGATTTATACTGCTGGAACCGTTGCACAGATACCTGCTAATCTATTTGATTCTGGTAGAACTCTCGCCATACATATGTATGCGCTATCCAGAGAAGGGTTATATACTAATCAAGCATATGCAACGGCAGTAGTATTATTGGTTGTAGTCATAGGCATAAATGCTTTATCAACGAGCATATCTAAAAGATTAACAAAGGGGAATTTAGATGGATAAAATAAAAATTGAGAATTTGGATTTATTTTATGGTGAATTCCAAGCACTTAAGAATATAAATATGAAGCTAAAAGAAAATATGATAACAGCTTTTATTGGTCCTTCCGGCTGTGGAAAATCTACCCTATTAAAGAGCTTAAATAGGATGAACGATCTAATTGAAGGGTGTAGGATAAGTGGAAAAGTACTGTTGGATAATGAAGACATCTATGGTAGTATAGATGTGAATATGCTGAGGAAACGGGTTGGGATGGTGTTCCAAAAACCAAATC
The DNA here is from genome assembly GCA_012518075.1 of Clostridiales bacterium. Taxonomy (GTDB): domain Bacteria; phylum Bacillota; class Clostridia; order Caldicoprobacterales; family UBA3941; genus JAAYTG01. The sequence continues at coordinate 1,804 of JAAYTG010000144.1, forward strand.
CCTTTCCAATGAGCATATATGATAATATCGCATATGGACCAAGGACCCACGGGATTAAATCTAAAAGCAAGTTGGATGATATTGTTGAGCGGAGTTTAAGAGCTGGTGCCATATGGGATGAAGTAAAGGATAGCCTTAATAAAAATGCATTACAGCTTTCAGGCGGACAACAGCAAAGAATTTGTATTGCTAGGGCTCTAGCTGTCAATCCAGAAGTACTGCTTATGGATGAACCCACCAGTGCATTGGATCCCATATCTACTTTAAAAATTGAAGAACTTATTCAGGAGCTTAAAAAGGAGTATACCATAGTTATTGTAACTCATAATATGCAGCAAGCAACCAGGGTTTCTGATAAGACCGCCTTTTTCCTTTTAGGCGAAGTTATTGAATATACAGATACAGAGAAGCTTTTTTCTACACCAAAGGATAAACGAACTGAGGATTATATAACGGGTAGGTTTGGTTAAAGACAAGAAATATAGGTGAGGAAGGTGTATAGATAATGAGGAGTAGGTTTGATAGGGAGTTAGATTTACTCAATAATGAACTTATAGAGATGGGAAGTCTTGTAGAAAAGTCTATTGAAAACGTAACACAAGCACTAATCAATAGGGATAGGGAACTTGCCAAGGTTGTTATAAAAGCTGATGAAGAAATCGACATGTTGGAGAATAATATCGAATCTAGGTGCTTGAAGTTAATTCTACAACAGCATCCGGTAGCAGGAGATCTACGCTTAATCTCTTCCATATTAAAAATGATAACAGATCTAGAGCGAATAGGGGATCAAGCTCAAGACATTGGGGAGATAATTTTAACCCTTTCACAAGAAGATACGATAAAGGATTTAATCCACTTATCTCAAATGGCTAAGGCAACAACTAAGATGGTGAGAGAAAGCATCGATGCTTTTGTAAATAGAGACATGGACTTAGCAAATCAAGTAATTGAATACGATGATGTGGTTGATGATCTTTTTGTGATAATAAAGGATGAATTGATATCTTTAATCAGAGATGATGTGGGCAATGGTGAGCAATCAATAGATTTCCTAATGATAGCCAAATACTTTGAACGCATTGGTGATCATGCCCAAAATATAGCTGAATGGGTAGTTTTTTCTATTACAGGTGAACATGCAGGGGAGAGGAAGATACAGGATTGATATCATGAACAGAATTTTTTGCATAGAAGATGATGAAAGTATAAGGGAGTTAATAGTTTATGCTTTGAAATCTAACGGATATGAGGCCCTAGGTTTTGAAAACGGTAACGAGTTTTATAAAGATCTACTACAGGAACCTCTTCCTGATTTAATCTTGTTAGATATAATGCTACCGGGTGAGGATGGCTTACAAATCCTAGGAAAGCTAAAGAGCAATTCGAGAACCAAAGATATACCTATTATCATAATTTCAGCAAAGACTTCTGAATTCGATAAGGTTAAGGGTTTGGATTTAGGGGCCGATGACTATATTACAAAACCTTTTGGCGTAATGGAACTTATTTCTCGGATAAAAGCCTTATTAAGGCGAACTGCTACCAGAGCCCAATCAGCAAAAGAAATTAGTTTCAGTGACATAATTTTAGATTATGAAAAGAGAACAGTAAAAGTTAAAGACAAGTCAATCCGCTTGACATATAAAGAGTTTGAGCTCTTATATTACCTATTAAACAATCAGGGGATAGTTCTTACTCGTAATAGTATTATGAACCAAGTTTGGGGATTCGATTTTGAAGGTGAGACACGAACAGTGGATGTTCACATTGGATCGTTGCGTCAAAAATTAGGTGATAGTGGA
>JAAYTG010000145.1 GCA_012518075.1 Clostridiales bacterium
CCAATATTAATATCCTCCGAGGTCATCCAAACATTGCACGAAAAAACCTCCTTCCCTTACATGCGCAATGGGAAATGGAGTTTGACATCACCGATGCTCCTTATTATCATTTGCCGCTTCAGGCATCATCGGACAGGGATTTATCCCTCTCTCAACTATACCTTTGGATTCCTCCGTCTGTTTTGCCCGGCACAAGTGACAAGATAATGCTATGCTCGGTACCCTTGATAGACTCTGACGGCAAGGCTTTTGGGGTTTGTGGCTTAGAAATAAGCGCTATGCTATTTAAGCTGTCCTATGCGCCACACAACAATACATATAACCGAGCCTTTTCTATGCTCTTTTGTCCTGAAAATCAGGTTATAAGTTTGCGCCAATCTTTGATTGCCGGTGCCTATTCCATGAGAAATAGCCCAAGGGATAGTAGTACCCTAAAAATAGTAAAAAGTAAAAATTCCTTCTTTTCATATACTTCAGATGACCAAAACTCTTTTTTAGGAATACATACCCCCATCAAATTATATCCTGAGGATTCTGTCTTCTCTGACCAGCAATGGATGGTGGCCATAATGATCCCAAGGGACGATATCGTAAAATCCATCTCCAGTCTTAATGTAATGTTGTCTTCACTTATAATTATGCTGCTGGCAATTGGGATTATGGTATCCTTCTACCTAAGTAAAAGGTATATTAGGCCCATATCCCAAGGTATCGATATCATTAAATCCACGAATTTTGATGATAATATCAGCACAAATATCCCTGAGATAGATGATCTTATAGAATTTTTAGCTTCCAATGATAAAAAACTCCTTCAGAAAGCTACTAAGGGGCAGATTGCTCCGCCACTCCTTGACGAATTCATGAATAATGTCCTTACTCTTTCTCCAGCTGAGCGAGCCGTGTTTGACCTCTATGTTCAAAACTATACCGCAAAGGAGATAGCAAATATCCTATCCCTTAGCATAAATACTATAAAAACCCACAATAAGCGCATCTACATGAAACTTAATGTGGGCTCCAGGCAAGAGCTCCTGCTTTATATCAATATATTAAAAGATATTGGTCGTGAATTTAATTAAAGGATTTGATGAGAAGATTATCCTCATCATAATATACTTTCTCCAAGCATAGACCCTGGGCAGGTGCAGTGGGACCAGCCAGTCTCCTATCACCTGAATTTAGAATATTTTCCATATGGCTAACTTTTATTTTACCCTTACCAATGTGAACCAAGGTACCTACCATTATGCGGACCATATTGTACAAAAAACCGTTTCCTACTACATCATAGTATAGATAAGGATCTTTCCAGGTTAGTTTCGAATAGTGTATGGTTCTTGTGGTAGATTTGGCTATACTACCTGCTGCTTGAAAAGCCTTAAAATCATGCTGTCCTTTAAAGAGTTCCGCAGCCTCTTCCATGGAACGTATATCAAGCTGAACAGGTATATGATAATAATAATCCCGACCTATAGCTAGACCGTAAGGCCTTATAACCATGGCGTATCTGTAGTGCCTGGCTTTGGCCCAAAACCTAGAATGAAAGTCAGGTGATACCTCCCTAGAATCAACTACCCGTATATCACGAGGAATGACTGAATTGAGAGCCAGGCTAAAGCGATGGGAGGGTATAGAAGAATTAGTAAAAAAATTGGCTACCTGTCCCCTTGCATGTACCCCACTGTCAGTTCTGCCAGCCCCCTGTACAAGGGTCTCCTCACCAGTTAATTTAAACAGCCCCTCCTCCAGTTCCTGCTGTATGGAGGGACTATTGCATTGTCGCTGCCAGCCCCCATAGTTGCTTCCGTCGTATTCTATTATTAACCTAATGTTTTTTTTCATTTTATTAACTCCGTAGCCGGCTTTTCATCCCAATCAGTTTTGTCCCTTATTCGGGTTTTTAGTATTCATCATATAAGTATAGAATTAGATTTCCTTTATATGTCTATCTAAGATAACTATCCCAGATAATTAGAAGGATGAATAAGAGAGTAAAGCCTAGTGCAATGTAGTCCCGACGATCTACCCTCAAAACCTTCATGCGGGTACGATTATCCCCACCTCTATAGCACCTGGCCTCCATGGCCATGGCTAGTTCATCAGCCCTGCGAAAGGCACTAATAAATAGGGGCACCAATAGAGGCACTAGGGCTTTGGCCCTTTGAAGTATATTCCCACTTTCAAAGTCTGCCCCCCTAGCCATCTGGGCTTTCATGATCTTATCTGTTTCCTCTAGCAAGGTTGGGATAAACCTTAGGGCTATGGTCATCATCATAGCTAGCTCATGGGCAGGAAACTTAATTACCTTTAGAGGGTTAAGTAGGCTTTCTATACCATCCGTTAGGGCAATAGGCGATGTAGTCAGAGTTAAAAGGGATGTTCCTGAAACCAGAAACATAAGACGCAAGGCCATAAAAACACCCTGTAGTAATCCTTCCTTGGTCAATACCAAGAATCCTAACCGGAATAATACAGTTTCTCCTGATATAAAAAATATATTAAGTATAAATGTCAATATTATAATGAATAAAAGAGGACGCAGCCCTTTTATTACATATTTGGGCGGTATTTGAGAAATAGCTACAATACTTGCCAAAAATAAAAATACAAAGGCATAGCCTAAAAAGCTTTTTACAAAAAAGATCAGGACTATAAATAAAAAGCTTATGACAATCTTAATCCTGGGGTCTAATAGGTGGATAAATGACCGACCGGGAAAGTATTGACCTATAGTTAAATCCTTAAGCATCCTTATCCCCCCTAAGCACCCTTAATATGGCTTCCTTGGCCTGCTCTACGGTAAAAATATCTTCCGGTACATCCATACCGGCCAACTTTAGGCTTTTCATGACCCTAGTAATATTAGGTACAGCCAACCCCATCTCACTCAATTCTTGGGAATGTTTAAAGACTTCCTTAGGGGGTCCATCCAAGGCTATCTTCCCCTTGTTCATAACAATTATCCTATTCACAAGCTTTGCTATATCTTCCATGCTGTGGGATACCAATATAATGGTTAGCTTATATTCCCTATGGAGATCAGCTATCTGTCCTAAAATTTCGTCTCTACCTCGGGGATCTAAGCCGGCTGTGGGCTCATCTAATATCAGGATTTCTGGCTTCATTGCCAGCACTCCTGCTATGGCAACCCTTCTTCTCTGACCACCGCTCAGTTCAAAGGGGGATCTGCCCTTAATGCTCTCATAGTCCAAGCCTACCAGCATCATGGATTCCTTTATTCTGGCTTCTATCTCAGCTTCCTTGCAGCCTAAATTCCTGGGACCAAAGGCAATATCGGCATAGACCGTTTCTTCAAAGAGCTGGTGCTCCGGGTATTGAAAGACTAAGCCCACCTTCTGTCTCAGCTCCTTCAGCCCCCTGGTCTTGTTCTCTATCTTTACACCGTTGACCTCTATAGCTCCCTTTGTGGGTTTGAGTAAACCATTTAAATGCTGAACAAGGGTAGATTTACCCGAACCTGTATGTCCAATCAGACCTACAAACTCCCCATCCTCTATCACTAAACTTATGTCATCCAGCGCCTTATATTCAAAAGGGCCCCCTTGCATATATATGTGACTCATATTTTCTATCTTTATCGGCATAGCACTTTCACCATCTCTTCCGCTGTCAGTAGCCCGGGAGGGATGTCCAACCCTTCTTTTCGGAGCTCATGGACTAATTCGGTTATTTGAGGCACGTCCAGGCCCAGATTCTTAAGTTCTTCCACCTTAGCAAAAATCTCCTTAGGACTACCCTCAAGTACTATTTTACCTGCTTCCATTACTATAATCCTGTCAGCATCTATGGCCTCTTCCATGTAGTGGGTTATATGAATAACGGTTATACCCTCTTCTTTGTTTAAGTAATGGATGGTTTCCATTACCTCACGCCTTCCTGCAGGGTCTAGCATAGCTGTTGGCTCATCTAGAATTATGATCTCCGGTCTCATGGCAATTATGCCGGCGATGGCCACCCTCTGCTTTTGGCCCCCCGAAAGAAAATGAGGAGCAGATTCCGCAAAATCCTCCATACCCACTTTTTTAAGGGAATCACTTACGCGCTCCCGTATTTCCCCAGGGGGGATGGCTAGGTTCTCAGGGCCAAATGCAACATCCTCTTCTACAATTGTAGCTACTAGCTGGTTGTCAGGGTTTTGAAAGACCATTCCTGCAGTCTGCCGAATATCCCAAACCATGGAGTCCTCCCGTGTATCCATGCCTTTAACCAAAATAGCACCTTGATTTGGTTTAACTATAGCATTAATATGCTTGGCAAGAGTGGACTTCCCTGAACCATTGTGCCCTATAATGACCAGAAACTCACCCTTTTGTACATCAAGAGTAACATCCTCTAGCGCAGCAATTTCCTCTTCCTCATAGTTGATATACTTAAAACTTACATCCTTAACTTCTATAATAGGCTTGATAATGCCCTCCCCCCTTCCTAAAAATAAGAAAAGCTTATAGTAGATTAGCCTCTAGTAACTAGCAGGATATTAAAAAAGATGGATTAAGCCTCTCAACTTAATCCCTCCATGTCAAAAATATTCTCCTACAGTTAAATGAGCTCGACTATAACTTCCTCAGCACCATCACCACGACGAGGTCCAAGCTTTAGAATCCTTGTATAACCACCGCCGCAATTCTGCTCTTCGTTTCTCTTTCTATACTTAGGACCATATTCACCAAACATCTTTTCAATCAAAGGATGATTGATGTCCTTTGTTCTCTCGCGGTAGTCCTCTTTACTTTCGTCTCTTTCTTTAACTTCTTGATAGTCGTAGAGATAGGCCATCATCTTTCTTCTGGCATTCAATTTTGAAGGAAGATCATTGACTACTTCTTTAGTAATAGTCTGTCCCTTCTCATTGTTCATCTCTTTAGTGACTGTAACCGTTTTATCATATTCATTTACTGCCAAGGTAATTAGCTTCTCGGCAATGCTTCTTACCTCTTTGGCGCGGGCCGCTGTGGTCTTGATCTTGCCATGCCATAGAAGTTCACTTACCTGATTTCTAAGCAAGGCTTTACGTTGATCACTGGGCCTGCCCAATTTTCTATGTCCTGCCATATGAACAACCCTCCTTCACATAGGTCTCGTTCCTTGAGAGAAATCTCGAAGGAAACTGTGATACTATTCATCATTCTTCTTTAAGCTTAAGTTTAATTCCGCAAGTTTATTCTCTACTTCTTCAAGGGATTTCTTCCCAAGATTTCGTACCTTCATCATATCTTCCGGGGTCCTTTGAATCAACTCATCTACAGTATTGATACCCGCCCGCTTTAGGCAATTATAAGAACGAACAGAAAGATCTAGTTCTTCAATGGTCATTTCAAGTACTTTTTCTTTCTTGTCTTCTTCTTTTTCTACCATAATTTCAACTTCATTGACATGCTCTGTCAAATCAATGAAAAGCATTAGGTGCTCGCTCATAATTTTGGCTGCCAGGCTAGTGGCTTCATCGGCCTCTACACTGCCGTTGGTCCATACTTCCAAAGTAAGCTTATCAAAATCCGTAACTTGCCCTACACGAGTATCTTCTACATTAAAGTTTACCCTTCTTATAGGAGTAAAGATGGAATCAATGGGGATAAGACCAATGGGCTGACCAGGCTTTTTATTCCTCTCGGCGGGAACGTAACCTCTGCCTCTCTCAATGGTAATCTCCATATAAAGTTTTGCATCCTCATTAAGGGTAGCAATGTGCTTTTCACCGTTTATAATTTCGACTTCTGGATCAGTCAAAATATCGGCACCAGTTAGCTGACAAGGGCCCTGGACATTTACAGTAATTATCTTGGGCTCATCCCGATCCATCTTTATAGCTAAATCCTTTAGGTTCAGGATTATTTCCACTAAATCTTCTTTTACTCCGGGAATAGTAGAAAATTCATGCAGAACACCTTCTACCTTTATGGATGTTACAGCAGCGCCGGGCAATGATGATAGTAGAACCCTTCTTAGGGAATTCCCTAGTGTGGTTCCAAAACCTCTTTCCAAGGGCTCCACAATAAATTTCCCATAACTGCCATCTTCACTTAAATCAACCAATTCAATTTTAGGCTTTTCTATTTCTATCATTAACACAAACCCTCCTCATAACTTTTTAATCCGCTTATTCCGAGGGTAAACAATTCAGGAAAATTTTTATTATCTAGAATACAACTCAACAATTAGATGCTCCTGAATTGGGACGTCGATATCTTCCCGAGCGGGCAGGGCAGATACTGTTCCTTCTAGTTTTTCATAATCTACCTGTAGCCACGGTACAACAACTTTGTTTGTACCTTCCCTCAAGGCTTTAAAATGTTCCACATTTGAGGCAGCTTTATCACTTACTGCAACAACATCACCAACATCAGTTATAAAGGAAGGAATGTTTACTCTCTTCCCATTTACAGTTATATGACCATGAAGTACAAACTGTCTAGCTTGAGCTCTGGACGAAGCAAATCCTAGTCTATAAACTATATTGTCCAATCTTCTTTCTAGAAGCTGAAGTAGGTTTTCACCGGTAATCCCCTTAGCCCTTTCAGCCTGAAGATAGTAACGCCCAAACTGTTTTTCCAACACTCCATATATCCTTCTGGCTTTCTGCTTCTCACGAAGCTGAATCCCGTACTCCGATGCCTTCTTTCTTCTTTGCCCGTGCTGACCAGGAGCTGAAGGTCTGCGGGTAAATCCACATTTATCGGAGTAGCAGCGATCTCCTTTTAGATATAGTTTGGTTCCTTCTCTGCGGCAAAGCCGGCATACTGAACCTGTATATTTCGCCATCTATTTACACCTCCATCAAACTCTTCGTCTTTTTGGCGGCCTACATCCATTATGAGGAATAGGCGTAACATCCTTTATCATGCTAACTTCCAACCCAGCAGCCTGCAACGATCGGATAGCAGCTTCTCGTCCTGCACCTGGACCTTTGACATAGACTTCTACCGTTTTGAGCCCATGTCCCATAGCGGCCTTAGCAGCTGTTTCAGCAGCCATCTGTGCAGCAAAAGGAGTACTCTTTCTTGAGCCTCTAAAGCCCAACCCGCCTGAGCTTGCCCATGAAAGTGCATTGCCTGCCGTATCAGTAATAGTAACTATTGTATTATTGAAAGTCGAACGAATATGTGCAGCGCCTCGTTCAATATTCTTTCTCTCACGGCGTCTTCTAGTTCTACGCACTTGCTTTTTAGCCATTCATGTTCCTCCTTACTATTTTCTGCGAATGCCAACTGTTCTCTTAGGTCCTTTGCGAGTTCTTGCGTTTTGCTTGGTGCTCTGTCCTCGAACAGGCAAGCCTCTTCGATGTCTAATACCTCTATAGCATCCAATTTCACCAAGGCGCTTTATATTAAGAGATACTTCACGTCTCGCGTCACCTTCCACCTGAACATTTCTATCGATATAATCTCTAAGTTTATTAACATCTGCTTCAGATAAATCACGGATCCTAATATCAGGATTGATACCCGTTGCAGCTAGAATTTCTTTAGACTTGGATCTTCCTATCCCGTATATATAGGTCAGCCCAATCTCAACTCTTTTTTCTCTGGGTAGATCAATACCGGCAATACGTGCCATTATTACACCTCCATACTAATGATTATTCCATATATTTCATAAGTTAAACAATGGAATACAAAAAAGCATTATCCTACTAACTTATCCTTGTTTCTGTTTATGTCTTGGATTTTCACAAATAACCATGACTCTACCTTTTCGTCTGATTATTTTACATTTTTCACAAATTGGTTTAACAGACGGTCTTACTTTCATCCCATTTACCTCCTTATCACTTACCTCGCCAAGTAATCCGACCACGAGTCAAATCATAGGGCGATAGTTCTACCGTCACCTTATCCCCCGGCAATATCCTTATAAAATTCATGCGGAGTTTACCGGATATATGGCCCAATATCTTATGCCCATTTTCAAGTTCAACATGGAACATAGCATTGG
>JAAYTG010000016.1 GCA_012518075.1 Clostridiales bacterium
TACTTTAGTATTGAACCTGCAGTTAGTGCGTTCTCTATCTGCTCATTCCCTAATATATATATAATTATCGTAGGTATACTGGTTATAATCATTGCAGCCCCAATTTGTCCCCAATGAGAGACTCCTATGCTCACAAAGAAATTTAGTAATCCTACTGTCAAAGGTCTTATTCTATCTTCAGCTGCTAAAATAAAAGCCAAAAAGAATTCATTATATGTATTCATAAATATTAAGACAAATTGGGTAGAAAGTGCCGGTCTTACTACTGGAAGTATGATTCTGAAATAAGTTTGATAAACATTACATCCATCAATACAGGCAGCCTCCTCAAGCTCCCTAGGTAAACTTCTAAAAAAAGCATAAAGCATAAGTACACATGAGGAAAGTGCAAAGGCCGAATAGGGTAGCATTAGCCCGAAACGGCTACCTTTCAAACCCATATCGCGAATCATAATCATTATGGGGATTATTACCACTTGAGCTGGTATTATCAAACCCATGGAAATATAGTTTAAAGCAAATTGCTTATATTTCCAATTCATTCTACTTATACAGTAAGCAAACATGCTTCCAAAAAGGATCGTTATAATAATGGTACCTATAGAGTATATTATACTGTTCGAGACATATCTGAAGAAATTAAACTTTTCAAGGGCATCACCATAGTTGTTAAAAACCCATTCTTCCGGTAATCCAAAGGGATTGATATACACTTCGCTTCTTGACTTAAAGGATATATTTATCATCCAATACAGAGGAAAAAGGAATGATATTCCAATAAGTATCATGATAATATTGATAAATATCTTGAGTATGTTTCTTTTCATATCCAATTCACCATCCTGTCTAAAACTCGATCTTTTCTCTAGCTACGAACCGGTTAATAATAAATGTCAACACCAGGCATTGAAATATGAAAATTATAGCGATTGCACAACCCTGACCAAAATCCGAAGCTGAAAAAGCTTTAAAATATAACTGATAAATGACTGTCCTAGATGCATCGCCGGGTCCCCCAGCTGTCATTATCCTTACATGGGCAAACTGAGACATAGAACCTAGGGCAGATAAAACAAGCACATACTTGATCACTTCCTGCAAGAGAGGAATGGTGATCTTTAAGCTGGTTCTTACAAAGCCCGCTCCATCAATAAGCGCGGCTTCATAATAAGTTTCTGGAATAGCTTTTATACCAGTGTAAAAAAGTAAAGCATTCAGCCCTAAATACTGCCATAAGAAAGCTACAGTAATTGCCATAACTACGGTTCTTGTATCACCCAACCATGCTAAAGCTAAATGATCTAAGCCCAGTGCCCTTAATATGCTGTTAATTAAGCCCCACTGGGGCTCATATATAGCGACCCACATTTGGGCGATTACAGTAACCGATAGGGTTGCAGGTAATACGCTACTGCCCTTAAAAAACCTCCTTATAGATTCGCTTTGCCTATCCATGATTAGAGCAAAGAGCAATGAAATAGGTAAGCCAACAAATGTAGATATAAGCAAAATAATATATGTGTTTAGATTTGATTTCCAGAAGGTCGCATCCTCAAATACCTTAATATAGTTATCAAACCCTACATATCCCATATTTAAAAATCCATTGTGTTCTTGAAAGCTTATAAGTATTTCTGGAAATATAGGATATATTACAAATGTCGTAAATAATAACAAAGCAGGAAAGGCAAATACAAATATTGTAAATTTATTGCTGTAGTATTTTTCCACGTTATATCACCCACCAATTAATATCCCTATATGAGCAAAGCTCATATAGGGATTTACAGCTTTTTTCTGGTTAATAGTAAGCTTTGTCAACTCAGTCAAAGTTTTCAGCCCATATAGGGTTGATGGTCTCTATATAATCATCTGATGAATAGTCGCCTGTAAGAAGCATACTATTAAGTGTAGATATTTCCGCCGAGGTTCTTGCATTAAATATAGCAGACCATAATGAAGGTACCTTTACTGGTGCAGCATCAAACTGGTCCAGGTTCCTCTGCATTAATTCTGAAACACCCTCAATTTCTACGCCTGTATCAAGCATTGTAGGAGCTTTTTGTTCAATATTATAGTATAATGCATCCTGTGTTGCGCAAAACATTGCAAACTCAGCTGCAACTTCAGGGTTCTCAGTATTTGCCGATGCAAGATATCCGCTTAATGGAGCTCCCCAGTACTGTATTGCTCCATTGGGATCAACACTTTCATCCACAGTTGGCCATGGAATGAAGTCAGTATCTGGAGATGATTCTAGCAGGTTTCCCAGCTCCCATGTAAACATAGCTAGCATAGCAGCCTCGCCTGATGTATACATTTCCATTGCAGGTCCATAATCTATGTTGGTTACACCAGGTGCAAAGGCTCCAACCTGCACAAGTTTCTGAATTCTATCCAAAGCATTCTTGACGACAGGATTACTAAAGTCTGTTTCGTTATTTACTAAATCTAATGCTACCTGTGGATCTTCTGCCATTATCATAGTCTGTAACATATGGAGATTAGGGGTCCACCCGTCCTTACCAACTATGGACATTGGAACTATTCCTTTATCCTTTAATGTCTCACAAGCGCTAATAAGCTCATCAAAAGTCTTGGGAAGTTCAATATTATGCTCTTCAAATATGTCTTTATGATAGAATAATCTTGGGGTGAAGTATTGATCTGCGCCAGGTTGCACACAATAGAGCTTTCCATCTTTATCCGGCGATACAATATCCTTCATTTTAAATTTCTGATCAAAGCCAGAATCCTGTACGTATGGCAGCA
>JAAYTG010000146.1 GCA_012518075.1 Clostridiales bacterium
AAGATTCGAGCTTCTAAGGGAGTATATTTCTTATTCGGTCTTAGCATACGGAGTATATTCTCTGCAGTAGAAAGCTCTGGTTTCGGCGTATGGATAATTAGGCTCTTTCCATCATGGTAGTGGCTATAGGCTTGATATCCATAGACTGAAAGACAAGGGAATAGAGCAATCAATTGGATACACTGCCGCAAAACATTAGGGATAGAAATATCATCTGCCCTATCGTCATAAGCATATAAGGTCAAGACACTTCGGGCCAAGGTATTCATCATATTTGCACTGGGTGCTTTTAGAATGATGTCCCTAACAAAATTGGTAGGTAGGGTACGATAATAAGCCAATAATTCCGTAAATTCTTTTAACTCCTCACGTGTTGGAAGCTGCCCAAACAAGAGAAGATATGCTGTTTCTTCAAAACAAAAATATCCCTTTTCAATAGAACCATTCACTAGATCTTCTACGTTAACTCCCCGATAGTACAATTCACCTTGGCCAGGAACGTTTTTTCCAGTTTCGTCAGTTGAACTCGATTGAATTTCGCTGATTTCTGTTAGTCCGGTGACGACACCTTTGCCATTAACATCCCTCAGACCCCGCTTAACGTCATGTTTTTCATATAATACAGGATCAATATTGCTATTGCTGTAACATAATTCTGATAAATTTATAATATCTGGAGTAATATCTGAGTAACGGGGATTAGACATAAACATTCTCCTTTCTGTTTTTATATTTAACTTTTATTAAAAAAATATAAAACCTGCTTATAGAATTAGCATATTTAGCAGACAATTGAACTAAGATTATAAAATATTTATTATTTGGCGATAAAAAAATTCTGAAAGCGAGAATTATTAGCAGTCGGTGGATATCGGACACATGTGTAGAGCAAGAAGATGTCGATGAATGCCAATTATCTATTCTATAAGTCATAATTATATTATCATATATACTGCCTTGTCAAAAGCAATTTTAGGAATTCAACCAAATCCTACTGATTCTAGTTTTCTTATCAGAGTATTAATTTCCTAATATTATAGGGTTTTTAATGTTCATATAAATACTCCTTGAATTTGCCCCGGAGGTTTGTTACAATATTAACAAACCTTTGATGGGCTTTTGAAAATTAATATGGTTTCTAACCTCAAGGGGTGAAAACCCTGAGAGAGAGGAAGCTGCGGTATCTTTTCTATAGTATATCTCCGCTATATAGGAATATACATATTAGATAATTCTACCCTTTCCTTTCTTTCAGGAAAGGTTTTTTTATTTTGGAGTTGAAATGAAAGGGGATGAGACAATATGAGTTTACTTGAAACACCTAGAGCTGAGAGACTGCATATTGCTATATTTGGAAGACGGAACGTGGGCAAATCCAGTTTGATAAATGCAATTACCCAACAAGAGATTGCCACTGTTTCTTCCATAAAGGGAACTACAACTGATCCGGTCTATAAATCCATGGAACTTTTGCCTATAGGGCCGGTGGTCCTTATCGATACTGCTGGCTTGGATGACCAGGGAGAATTGGGCCAGCTGCGAATGGAAAAGACTTTAGATGTCCTCAAAAAGACAGATCTAGCAATAGTGGTAATAGATGCTACTGAAGGCATGACAAAGTATGAAAAGGAAATAGTGGCTAAAATACGAAGAGAAAAAACCCCAATAATAGGGGCAATAAACAAAATAGATGAAACCAAGGTATCCGTCCAAGACCTTAGTAACTATAAAGAAGACCTAAATATTCCCTTAATCCCCATCTCTGCGCAAAAAGGTATAGGTATCGAGGATTTAAAAAGAGCCTTAACTTCCGCTAGTAGCTTGGAGAAAAAACCAAAGAAGATTGTGGCCGATCTGCTAGAGCCTGAGGATTTGGTGGTACTGGTAGTGCCCATTGATGAATCTGCCCCCAAAGGACGGCTAATTCTACCCCAGCAGCAAGTCATTAGGGAACTATTAGATCATGGTATAGTATCGGTGGTTACCAGGGAGTACACCCTTTCCAAGACCTTAGAGGCATTAGGCCACAGACCCGGGCTGGTTATTACCGATTCCCAGATATTTAGGCAGGTATCTCAAGATGTTCCTGAGGATATACCCCTTACATCCTTTTCCATACTATTTGCACGGTATAAAGGGGATCTGGATGAGCTAGTTAAGGGGGCACATGCTATAGAGGGTCTTAAAGATGGGGATAAGATTCTCATAGCCGAAGCTTGCACTCATCATAAACAGGATGAAGATATAGGACGAGTAAAAATCCCCCGCTGGATAAGGGAGAAGACCGGGAAAGATCTTATCTTTGAATTTACAGGCGGTGGAGATTTTCCGAATGAATTAGATGAGTATGCTTTGGCGGTTCATTGTGGTGCATGTATGCTAAATCCGAAGGCTATGGAAGATCGTATACAGAGAGCAGTAAAGACCAGGGTGCCTATTGTGAACTATGGAGTACTCATTGCATATATACAAGGCATTTTAAATAGAGCTGTAAAACCTTTACTGCCAGGTAGAGGGAAGGATAGGTGATTGGCAGTCACCTCTTGAATCTGTTAAGGGCTGTCAAATCAGATGGAAAGAATTTGACCAATAAATTTATGGGATAGGAGAATAAAAGATGGTTAATAAAATAGAAAAAATAGATTTTATTGATGAGGAGCAAATAGTTAACATATTAGAGTCAAACAAGGACAAGGATGTAGAAGAGATCGAAAGAATAATAGAAAAGGCAAGGCAGGCCAAGGGGATTACTATAGAGGAGGCAGCTGCCCTACTTAACAATAGCAATCCTCAGATTGAGGAGAAGCTCTTTGAGGCTGCTAGGGAGATAAAGGAAAGAATCTATGGGAATAGAATTGTTATGTTCGCTCCCCTATATGTATCCAATTACTGTGTAAACCGATGTACTTATTGTGGATACAAATGCACTAGCAGGATTGAAAGACGGAGATTAACTGATGATGAAATACGCAGGGAAGTTCAAATAATTCAGGATCTGGGCCATAAGAGAATTGCCCTGGAGGCGGGGGAGGACGATAAGAATTGTCCTATTGACTATATTCTCCATGCCATGGACCTTATTTACAGCACTAAATCAGAAAATGGGAGCATTAGGCGTATTAATGTAAATATCGCAGCTACTAGTGTAGAAAACTACAGAAAGCTAAAAGAAGCGGGAATCGGCACCTATATTCTATTCCAAGAAACCTATCATAGGGAAAGCTATGAAAGACTTCACCCTGCGGGCCCGAAAAGCAGTTATGACTATCATATTACTGCAATGGATAGGGCAATGGAAGGTGGGATAGATGATGTGGGTATAGGCGCCTTGTTTGGTTTGTATGATTTTAAATTCGAGGTATTGGGACTGCTCTTTCATGCAAAGCATTTAGAGGACAAATTCGGGGTTGGCCCACACACCGTATCAGTGCCCCGGTTAAGGCCGGCTCAGGATGTATCCATAGATAACTACCCCTATCTGGTATCCGATCATGACTTTAGGAGGATAGTAGCCGTATTAAGGCTAGCCCTTCCCTATACAGGTATAATTTTATCCACCCGGGAGGAACCGAGCTTTAGGGAAGAGGCTACAAAACTTGGGGTGTCCCAGATAAGCGCAGGATCATCTACAGGAGTTGGAGGCTACAAAGCTCAAGAGGAAGAGAGGGATACTTCTCAGTTTGCAGTTGCCGACAATAGAACACCTCTGGAAGTAATAAAATCCCTATGTAACCAGGGTTACTTACCTAGTTTTTGTACTGCATGCTATAGGGCTGGCAGAACTGGAGACCGCTTTATGGAATTTGCCAAGAGCGGAAGGATCCATGATCTTTGCTATCCAAATGCCATGATGACCTTTAAGGAATATATAGAGGACTATGGGGATGAGGAGCTAAAAGATATTGGAAACAAGGTAATCAAAAAGAATCTAGCTAATATCCCCGATGAAAAGATGAGGAATGAGACTCGAAATAGGCTGGCAAGAATTGGAAAAGGGGAGCGGGATCTGTTTATATAATATTTCATTGATTAGTGGAACTAGCATAATGGGTTAGGTGAAAAAGTGAATTATTAATAATGACAGGAGATAAATACATGAGGACGGTACAGGGAATTCTAAGCAAATTATACACAGAGAACAACTTAACTAAGGATAATATGATTTGGCTCCTTGAAAATATGGATAAGAAGGGCAAAGAACTGCTCTTTGATTATGCTCGAAAGACAAGGAATAGGTGTTATGGGGATCGGGTATTTATGAGAGGCCTAATAGAGTTTTCCAATATATGCAGTAGAAACTGCATATATTGCGGTATTAGAGCGTCAAACAAGAATGTGGCTAGATATCGCCTAACTAAAGATGAAATCCTGGACTGCTGCAAGGAAGGCTATGATTTGGGCTATAGAACCTTTGTACTACAGGGCGGGGAGGATGGATGGTATACAGCTGATAGGGTAGCAGACATTGTTTCGTCAATAAAAGAGCTGTTCCCCAAGGTTGCAGTTACCTTGTCCCTTGGGGAGAGAAGTTACCATGACTATAGGCTCTGGTATGAGACAGGGGCTGATCGATATTTACTGCGTCATGAAACTGCTTCTAGACAGCTCTATGAAAGGCTTCACCCTGATGGAGATTTTGACAATCGCAGGGAATGTCTATTTAGTCTAAAGGAGATAGGATATCAGGTAGGTGCAGGATTTATGGTGGGGCTTCCCGGCCAAAGTGTCTATAATCTGGTAGAAGATATTTACTTCCTTAAGGAGCTCAATGCGGATATGATTGGGATTGGACCCTTTATTCCGGCCCAGAATACCCCTCTGGGCAAGGAGGGGGGAGGAAAGGTGGAGGATGTACTGGTAATGCTGGCATTGGTCAGACTAATGCTTCCTCTAACACTTCTGCCTGCTACTACAGCTATGGGGACATTGGATCCTAAAGGCAGGGAGAAAGCTTTAAAAGCAGGAGGCAATGTAGTAATGCCTAATCTATCCCCAATTGCTACTAAGAGCAAATACCAGCTCTATGACAATAAAATTTGCACGGGTGATGAGTCCGCCCATTGTAGGGTATGCATTGAAAATAGAATCAATTCCATAGGGATGAAGGTAGACATGGGAAGAGGAGATAGCCTAGTTCATTTAAACTAGGCTATCTTTTTTTTGGGCATAATACAAGTAAAAAATAAAGGGAAAAATATTTCCTTATTTTCCTTGACAAGAGGAGAGGATAATGGTAATCTATACTAAACATATATGATTAGTATGTTATGCGGAGTGATAAGAATGAGAATTTCAACTAAGGGTAGATATGGATTGAGAGCTATGGTAGATTTAGCAGTTTATTCATCTGATATCCCCATTCCCCTTAGCAGTATAGCCGAGAGGCAAAACCTATCCTTGGGATATATGGAGCAGGTATTTTCTGTTTTGCGAAAAGCAGGATTGGTTAAAAGTATAAAAGGTGCCCAAGGTGGATACGTCCTGGGGGATAACCCTGCTAATATTACTGTAGGGCATGTACTTAGGGCCCTGGAAGGGGATCTAAGAGTAGTAGGTGAAGAAGAGACAGAAAGCAATAAAAAGGATATAGAATACTGTATTAAAACGATGGTATGGGATAAGATGAATGAAATACTGGATCAATTAGCGGATTCAATAAGCCTTAAGGATCTGACCACAGAATACGAAAAACTAAGTAATAGTTGGGTTCATATGTACCATATATAAGGGCAAAATAATATGAGGAGTGTGAAAGATAATGGCAAATATAGCGAAAAAGTTAACGGACTTAATAGGGAATACTCCCTTACTGGAGGTAGCAAACTATAGTAAGGAAGAGGGACTTGATACACCATTAGTAGCAAAACTGGAATATTTCAACCCTGCTGGCAGTGTAAAGGATAGAATCGGCTATGCCATGATAAAGGATGCTCAGGAAAAGGGGCTAATAAATCAGGATACCCTGATCATAGAGCCCACTAGCGGCAATACAGGTATTGCCCTATCCTTTGCAGCCGCGTCTTTAGGTTATAGGCTGGTTATAGTCATGCCTGATACCATGAGCAAGGAGAGAAGAAGCCTTATTAAGGCCTTTGGAGCAGAACTAATACTAACTCCCGGTGCAGAAGGAATGAAAGGTGCAATAAAAAAGGCCGAGGAAATAGCCAAAGAGAATCCTAATTCCTTTATTCCTCAACAATTTCAGAATGCTGCAAACCCTCAAATACACAGAGAGACAACTGCAGAAGAAATTTGGAGGGATACTGACGGAAATGTAGATGTTTTTGTAGGGGGAGTGGGCACTGGAGGAACCATTACAGGAGTCGGTGAAGTCCTTAAGCAGAAAAATCCTAATATAAAAATTATAGCAGTAGAGCCTACGGATTCACCGGTTTTATCGGGTGGTAATCCCGGCCCCCATGTAATTCAAGGCATAGGTGCAGGATTTGTACCCGATGTATTAAATCTTGATATTGTAGACGAGGTAGTCAAGGTAAAGAATGAAGATGCCCTAGCAGCCGCTAGGAAGTTAGCTAATACTGAGGGACTACTGGTAGGCATATCCTCGGGAGCAGCTGCTCATGCTGCAAGTGAGATAGCTAAGAGGCCGGAGTTCAAGGGTAAGCGAATAGTAGTATTGCTGCCAGATACAGGTGAGCGGTATCTGTCAAACCCACTGCTGTTTCCAAACCAAGATTAAACAAAGATAAAACTTAGGATTAGATTGATAACTAGTTTACTCCTTTAAACTTGATAGCCAATGAGAAAAAGCCGAGAATTTTATAATTCTCGGCTTTTTTTAAATTCCTCATATTCTTTTAGTATCTCCGGATTCTCCTCTAGAAAAGCATTGAAGGCCTCTATGCTTTCCAAAGCTTCCATGCTGATATTATGCTCAATCATTTCTGTATCTTTTAAAAGAGTGTCGGTAATACCTAGCTTACTAAGGAAGCTCTCTATTAACAAATGGCGTTCAAGAAGGAATTCCCCAATCCTCTCCCCCTCCTTGGTGAGTTGAATAATACCATATTTTTGATACTTGACCAGCCCTACTTTGGCCAAACGCTGTACTGTTCTGGTAGCTGAGGGAGCCTGAACATTTAGGGCATCTGATAATTGATAGATGCGTACATAGCCCACCTTTTTACAATTCCTATAAATCATCTCCAAATAATCTTCCATGCTGGGTGTCAGTTGCAATTTATCCCGTTTTAACATTTGATATCCTCGAAAGGTATGAAACTGTCTCTGGTTTTCCCCCAATTATTCCACCACCTTGAACACAAATCCCCTGCTTTTCATATATTAGCCTTAGGCAACTCTTTTGTTCATAACTAAACCTATGAGAAATATGACTGTGAATATTACTATTTAAGGGGGATTAATCATGTATGAAAGATATATGCCACTTAGTTTATTGCCACTAGGCGGCATAGGAGAGGTTAGGGAATTGACTGTAGGAGGGAATATTAGACGAAGAATGTTGGATTTGGGGCTGATTAATGGTACAAAGGTGGAGGCTGTAAACAGAAGCCCTTCAGGAGATCCTGTTGCCTATTATTTTCGGGGTGCTGTTATAGCTCTCCGAAATGAAGAAGCCTCGGAAATTATAGTGGAGAGATTATAGATAAATTATAAGGGGGAGGAGTAGAATGGGTCTGACATTTCAGTCAACAGGATTTGGTGTTTCGGATGAAATGTTTGAAGTAAGGAAAGAGCATCCTGACGATATAGTAGTGGCCTTGGCCGGCAATCCTAACACTGGCAAGAGTACGGTATTCAATAATTTGACCGGTCTCAAACAACATACAGGTAATTGGCCCGGCAAGACTGTCAGTAATGCTCAAGGGCACTATAAACATAGGGGCAAAAACTTTGTATTGGTGGACCTGCCAGGCACCTATTCACTATTATCAAATTCCGTGGAGGAAGAAGTAGCAAGGGATTTTATATGTTTTGGAAAGCCCCATGTTACGGTAGTGGTTACCGATGCAACTAGCCTTGAGAGAAACCTAAACTTAGTACTGCAAATACTGGAGATTACAAGGGATGTAGTGGTCTGTGTCAATTTAATGGATGAGGCTAACAGAAAAAAGATAAATATAGATATAGATAGTCTGGAGGATATATTGGGAGTTCCCGTAGTGGCTACTAGCGCTAGGAGTGGTCATGGCTTGGAAGAGTTAAAGGATACCATAGCTGAGCTGGCTGAATCTGGGGGTTTGGAGGGAGACATAATAATTGAATACGACGAAGCCATTGAAGAGGCTATAGATATAGTTAAGGCATACTTGGACAGCTTAGACCTAGTAGATTTAAATAGTCGCTGGGCGTCCCTCCGTCTTATAGAAGGTGACCAAGCCCTCTTAGAGGCCATAAATAAGCATATGGAATCTCATATAGAGCAAGAAGGGGTATTGGAAAGGAAAATGGGCCAGGCAAAGGAAATGCTCTACTTAAAAGGTCTGGATGAGGATGGTTTTAGGGATAGTGTAGTATATAGTATAGTTAAAAAAGCTGAAGCTATGGCTGATAAAGTAGTAGCCTTTGAAAAGGAGGACTACAATAGGAAGGATCAAAGAATCGATAATATCCTCACCTCAAGGGTGTGGGGAATTCCTATAATGATAAT
>JAAYTG010000147.1 GCA_012518075.1 Clostridiales bacterium
TAAGGGAGTACAATCGGAACGGGGTTTTGGATCATCCCTTTAAAGGTATTGATAAAATGATGGCTAATTCCATAATGACGATGACGTCTATCTTGATAAGAAATTCTCGGGGCATATAATACATTAGAATCCTGGCTATAACAGAAATCCAGATAGAATCCCAGTTCCAAACCACTAAAGCCAAAAGGGGTGGCGGTTCCCATAATACCAGGACCCATTGTGACTATTATTGCATCCACGTCTAGGATATTTGCTGCTAGTTGCAAGGCCGTATATATATTTACACATTCATAATCCCCTCCAAAAGCGTTGCCTATACAGATAACACTATCCAGCAATCCTTTGGCCTTCAGAATCTTTATATTTTTACTGATCCAGATAGGCAAGGCACCATGATCGGTGATAATACATGCAATCTTTTTTGCCTCATCAAGACAAAACTTTAAGTGGGCACAAATAGGGACCAACATACTATGGAGTTCGCATATAAAGATGAGCTTCCCTCTTAGAACTAGGTCTTGATGGAATTGCTCATGGAGGGGACAAGCCTCTTCCTCAGCAAATAGGACATTTATTTGATTTGGCGCATATTTTAATTTCATCCCATGACCTGCCCCAGTAAGCCCCTGACTACTGGCTCGGGTATTTCCCATAATAAAATGATATCCCCCTGTTCCCAGGTTTAGCGTACATGCTGTTGTATTGGCCAGTACCATATCGCCCTCTTTTAGGGATCCAGTGATTTTAGGATAATTAATGGCTTTTTTGATAGCATGATCTATGTCTAACTCTATCTCTTCCAACCCATCTTCCAATTTATATATCCTCTCTACTTTAGCCCTCTTGAATTCCAACATTTTAATTAAGACCTCTCCTTCTTCAGCTGTCCAAAGCTATCCATATATTTAAGTATGGGAATAGAATCAATGATTTTAGAAAAGGACTTGAATTCAGCAATTATATGAAGAATCAGCAGCAGGATAAAAAGGGTATATTTTATCCCCGGGTAGGCCTCTTTGAGGACATACATTCCTAGTATACCTCCCAATAGGTTTGCACCTGTATCCCCCAGCATACAAAGTTCCTCCATTTCATCCTTTATATAAATTGTCAGACTGCTATATATAGGTAATAATATCCACATGCTTTGTAAGCCTGATGACAATGATACAAACAATGTTACAAGGGCAAAAGATTTAATAGCTCGTCCTGGCCGCAGGTCCAATAGGTTAATGAAATTCATACTTAGAGAGAATAGTAAAGTGTTAAAGACTATAGCTAAAATACTTGAGTAATAAACCCTAGAGATAATAAATCCAATGATTAGGGCAAATGTAATCTTCAAAATGCCAGTAGAAAAGCAACCTGTCATCAAAGCTTTCAAATGTCCTTTAAAACCCTTTCTTACATCTTCTCCTAGTGAGTCATCCAAGTAGCCCACTAAAGTCATCGATAATAAAAGAACTAGATATGCAATGATATTTTCCTGTCCTATTAATTTCCAAAATGGTAATACTGCCACCATACAGGGAATGATGAAGATAAGTCCCCCTCCACATGTTACATCTTTACCGGAATAGTTACTGACTATCATATCCTTATTCCTTAAAATGGAGATAAGCCTGGGTTTAATATATAGAGTAAGTGCGGAGGCTATTAGGATAGAGAGAAGATATAAAAACCTATACATTGGTTTGCCTCCTTAAAATCAAAGCTTCTACCTTCTTTTTCACAACTACCATCAATATATCCCAAAACTGTTTCCCACGATGTACAAATCCCCTATAATCCTTACCAGTGATCCGATGCCTTATATCTATGGGTACCTCCAAAATCCGCAAATTCCTCTGCACCAGGTCAACTGTCATACCAAACTCAATTCCATATCTTCTGTAGTTTAGAAGTTCCTTATCCAATACTTCCCTTTTAAAAGCTCTTTGTCCTGATAATAGACTAGTACACTCCTTACCGGTTAAAGACTTAAAAGCCCTTTGAGATAATCTTTTGACCATACCAAATCCTCCCTTTCCAGGGGTAAAACCTATCTTACCTATGGTAACCTCTGCCCTACCTTCAAGCAGGGGATATATCAACTTTACAACTTCTCCAGCTGTTTCACCAATATCCGCATCCAAAAACACTATTATAGAATTATCTAAATAATCAATTCCCGTTTTTAGGGCATAACCTTTACCCCGGTTTCTATGGAAGCTTATGAGCTTGATTCCTTTTTCTTGGGCAATTTCCCCAGTTCTATCACTTGACCCGTCATTTACAACTAGGATATCCTCAATTATGTGTATTTTTTTTAAGGTTTCTAGTGTTTGGCCCAAACGCTCCTCTTCATTGTAGGCAGGGATTATTATGCCTACATCCTTATCTAACATTTCTCTCCTCCAGCTTAATATATTGTTGATTCACTCTTCCATTATAATATCTTCCCTATCTGACTCGAGCCTTGTCTCCTCATTTAAATCTAATATAGTATCCTGCCTCTCAGGAAATAGTTCCTCTGGCAAGATGCCCTGAGCCCCGTCTCCATATCCAAAATTCCCACTATTTCCGTAAAGTAAAGAAACCAAAGAAAGCTTGCCATATAGAGTATCTATATGATCAATAGTGGATATTCCCATTCTTCTGAATTGATCTATATTCATCAGATTGCCTTCCTGATCTTCCACCACCACGACGGGTATACTATTCTCCCAACATAACTCCATAAAATCCTTACTAAACTTAGCTATAGCCTCCATGCTATTATTACTTGAATTTAGAACTAAGATAATAGCATCACAGCTATTTTGAACATTGATGGAACTATGGATTAGATTCAATTGATTGAGGTTTTTTACTAAATGGGTATACCGACCTTCCAAAATGCTGTCCATTAAATTAATTGCCAATTCATTATATAATTGCTCTTTATCCATACCTATCTGAGCAGAAGCCTTTACTGCTTCATTTATAGCCTCATCTTGATCAAAAAGCCTGGTTTCAAAGGTGATGCTGGATTCAATAGAGGCTCCCGATGTCTTTAATATACTAATCAGGCTAGAAAAATCCCTCTCATCTCCTGCCTCTATTAGGGCTACCCCCAGTCCATTGAGCTTATTTTTTATCATAGCATTAAACATTAATTCATTAAGCTCTTTGTTTTCTTTTTCCAATTTCTGCAATGATGTCACAGTATCCTTTAAGTGCCGATTCTCATTGCGGATTCCCATAAATTCTTCTTCTAACTGCTGTGCAATTGTATTATGCTGTTTTTCCAATACATCTTTGCCTTCTAGGGAGATGCCAACAACAATCCCTAATCCTAAAGACAGAAAAACGCTTATCAATAATACAAGATAGTATTTCATATTCACCTTTAAAGCCCACCTTTTAATCCTTCTAATCTCCCTATAGCCCAAAAAGTATACGCATACGCAGAGAAATTAACTGATAGATCTCCTTTAATAGTGGAGAAGTTTTTGCCACAATAGCTAAAGGAAACAAGGCAGCTAGAAATAGGGCAGCTATATAACCGGGCTTGAGTCGGTTCTCATAAAGCTCGCTAACCCCTTTTGCATCAACGACTTTATGTCCTACCTTCATCTGTACTAACATTGTACTGGCCATGCCCGGTCTACCCTTTTCTAAAAAATCAATCATGTTGGTGTGACTGCCTACTGTAACGATCAACTCTGCATTCTGCTCATAGACAAGAATCAATGCTGCATCCTCGCTAGTCCCTACAAAAGGGAATCTTACTGCCTCCAAACCCAACTCCCTTATCCGCTTCATCCCTGGGCTACTTCCATCCGAATAGGCATGGACGATTATTTCTTTACAAGCTCTTAAACAGCCATCGCTAACGCTGTCCATATCACCTATAATAATATCAGGACGATAGCCAAAGTCTAAAATAGCATCTCCACCCCCATCGACACCTACCATAACGGGATTCACTTCTTCAATATAGGTTCGTATTGCTTTTAGGTCTTCACGATAGTTGGCACCTCGTATTACAATCAGAACATGACGGCCTTCTATCTTGGTATGGATATTTGGCAATTCTACAGGACTAATTATTAGCTCTTTCTCCTTTTTTGCATAGTCCAAGGTGTTTTCAATAAAATTATCCAATACACTCCATAAATTAGTAGTAGCCTCTCTCATTTTTGACTCAATCTTTTCCTCAGTCAAAAACCTCACATCACACAAATATGAGCCATTTATACTTAACTTATTTTCTTTAATCTCTAAAATATCATTATCAGATATCTTATCAAAGGCATCCTGCCCTATATGGTCTATTATTGGAATACCAGCCTTACTCAGTATTTTCGGACCTCTATTGGGGTACTTACCACTCACTGAGGAAACGGCATTTATTACCGCCTTTACTTTCTTTTCCACTAACTGCATAGCTGCTACGCCATCAATATCCATATGATGGATTACTGCAATGTCATTGGGGGATAAGGTAGAGATGAGGGCCTTTGTTCTAAGGCTCTTTTTCGCATTTCCCTTTATTTGCATTGACTTCACCTCTTGTTAGATCCTCTATTCTCTATCATTTACATATTATTGCTAATTATTCACAAAAAAACAGCCTCAAAAAGTGAGGCTGTTTCCTGCTATATCCCTATTATCCTATGTTTCTTGACTGCATTCTTAATTTATCAGCTATCATTGCTATGAACTCCCCATTGGTCGGCTTACCTTTCTCATCATGAATGGTATAACCAAACAATTTGTTGATGGTTTCAATGCGCCCCCGACTCCAAGCTACTTCTATAGCATGACGGATTGCCCTCTCAACCCTGCTGGGAGTTGTATTAAACTTTTCCGCTATACCTGGGTATAGTTCCTTTGTTATACCACTCAAGAGTTCTACATCCTTTACTACCATCATAATGGCTTCCCTTAAATATTGATATCCCTTGATGTGGGCAGGTACTCCTATCTCATGAATTATGTTGGTTATATCCGATTCCAAAGA
>JAAYTG010000148.1 GCA_012518075.1 Clostridiales bacterium
ACTGGTAGCGTAAATTAGAATTATGTTATAAAAGAATCATCTAAAGAGTAAGAACTATGACTACCAGTTAAAATATTCCAGGGTGTTATCTATTCTTCCTTTTCCTAAAGTAAATTGACGCTATCAATCTCTGGACAGGTGTTGACTTATTTCCAGGGGCATTGTAAAATAATGTTAAACTACAGAGTATAGAGGGGGACAACATTATGAATTATCATGTTAAAAAGACTGGCAGCGACTTAAATCCGGGAACAAAAGAACAACCTTTTTTAACAATCAACAAGGCCGCCTATGTTGCAAAGCCTGGTGATGTTATTACAGTCCATGAAGGTATTTATCGCGAATGGGTAAGTCCCAAAAGTGGGGGAACTTCCTCTCAGCGAATAACCTATCAGGCAGCCGAAGGGGAAAATGTCATTATTTCGGGTGCTGAGGTTATTACCAACTGGGAAAAGGACGGGGACATATGGAAAGCCGTTATTGACAATAAGTTCTTTGGCGGATTCAATCCGTATAATGAGGTTTTATTTGGAGACTGGCTTTTTACAAGGGATAGGGTTTTTCATTTGGGTGAAGTCTATTTGGATGGACACGCTATGTACGAAGCAGTGTCTGTTAACGAAGTACGCAATCCAAAAAGATCTGAAACATCTAAAGAGCCAGAGTTTTCCGTATATAAATGGTATGCAGAAGTTGACGATCACAATACCACTATATATGCAAACTTCCATGGAGAAGATCCAACAAAAGGAAATGTGGAGATAAATGTGCGCCGCTTCTGCTTCTGGCCTGCAAG
Organism: Clostridiales bacterium; assembly: GCA_012518075.1. Taxonomy (GTDB): domain Bacteria; phylum Bacillota; class Clostridia; order Caldicoprobacterales; family UBA3941; genus JAAYTG01. Next base: position 797 of record JAAYTG010000148.1, read on the forward strand.
TCCCGGTTGCAGCTACATAACAGTTCGCGGTTTTACAATGAAACAAGCTGCTACTCAGTGGGCGCCGCCAACCGCTTTGCAAGAAGGCCTAATTGGTCCTCACTGGAGTAAGGGTTGGATAATTGAAAATAATACTATCAGTGATTCACGCTGCACTGGTATAAGCCTTGGAAAAGAGGAGAGCACTGGACAAAACGAATGGACGACCTTATTTACCAAAATGGGCCATCAGCGGGAGCAAGAGGTTATTTTTAGAGCAATTAACAAGGGCTGGAGCAAGGAGAATATAGGAGGCCACATTGTCCGCAATAATCATATCTACAACTGTGGTCAGGCTGGTATTGTCGGACATCTGGGATGTGCATTCAGTGTAATCGAAAACAATCATATTCATAATATAACACACAAGAGGGAATTTCATGGTGCAGAGGTTGGAGGGATCAAGTTCCATGCTGCCATTGATACCATTATCAGAAATAATGTGATCCACAATTCATACAGGGGAATTTGGTTGGATTGGCAGGCCCAGGGAACCCGAACATCCAATAATCTTTTGTTTGATAATGATAGTGAAGACATGATGGTAGAAGTGAGCCATGGACCAACTATGATAGATCATAATATTATGCTTTCCGGTCATGCATTCAAAACCCTTAGCCATAGTTGCGCCCTTGTCCATAATCTGATTGCCGGAACAATTTCCACCGGTAATGAATTGAACAGGCCCACACCCTATCATGTTCCTCACAGTACCGCTATTGCAGGAATGACTAATTTTACAGGTGGTGACGATCGTTATTATAATAATGTTTTCCTCCGTGAAAAAGGCGACACACGTTCAGATGAGCCCTATCATGAGAGTTTCTTTAGTGGCGAAAAATTAAATCCTGACGAGATAACGCCATTTTCTGGTGCATTCTTATCATATCCTGTCGGTACAGCCGTTTACAATAATTGTCCTGGACCCGATGATGAGAAGCCATGGGAACGAGCGAAAAAATTGTTTGCGATAGGGGCACAACCTCCAAAACCACAAGAAGAGAAATCTGATGATAATGACGAAGACGAAGCGGCTAAACCGGCATACGCAAGCCTCGCGGCCCCATCTCCCCTCGCCGTTTATATTGAAAACAATGTTTACTTCAATAGAGCCCTTTCTTATAAAAAGGAAAAAGGTGCGAAATTATATGAAGATTCAGGCATCGAATACACAATTGATTGGGAAGACAAAAAGGTTATTATTGAAATAACAAATCCCGAGATGCTTATCGAAAGTGCTGCTGATATTATTACCACTGAGAAACTTGGCTTTGGATTCCATACAGAGCAGCTTTTTGAAAAGCCTGATGAGACACCATATTGTTTTGATACAGATTTCTTTGGCAATCCCCGTGGAGAGAGTGCCATACCAGGACCTTTCCATGTAACAGGCAAACAAAAATTTGAGTTTTCATTTAAATAAGCACCTATAACGGGTAATGTACTATCCCATAAGGATAGTTAAATCTATAACCGCCATACAGATGAATGACATTTGTATGGCGGTTGTTTATTTAGCTAGAATTTCTTTAACTCATGACCACATGCTAGAGACTATAGTCACCAACCCCTTTGCAGAGCCATATACTGTTAGTGCAAAAGATATATAAGAATATATCTTACGACATATCTAGATAGGGGGTATAATTAAATGTTGAGTTTTAAAAATTTAACACCGACCAATGGATTTGACTCTAGTGATCTTAACAACGCAAGGCAAAACAACTATGCATGGTCAATGAGTGACCTAGGAGATTATATATATGTGGGTACCGGTAGGAATATACCCGCAAATATAATTAGTATGACTACCACAGGGGCTCAACTTCCTGCACTGATAAAGCCGGATCCAATAGATAATCTAGGGGAGATCTGGAGATATAGAAAGGATGGATCTCTTCCTTGGGAAAGGGTTTATAAAGCCCCGGTAGATTCCGGTATTATAGGATTTAGGTATATGATTAGCCATAAGCCATTTGGAGGTAATCCCTGTATCTATGCCGCAACAGTGGGACCAAGACCACAGATATTAAAAACTACCAATGGTGTAAATTGGTTTATCTTGCCTGATACAGTTTTGCAGGGTACTTCGTCAAGAGCTATGGTAGAACAAAAGGGTAAAATCTATATGTCTACCATAGATGAGCAGGATAGTAGCAGAGGGGCACTGTTATATAGCAGTGTGGATCCGGAGTTTTATCCGTGGGAAAGTCTTATAGATATGAATGCGCCTTGTTTTGATCCATCCAAGAATCCAACAGATCCAATATGGAATATGGAGGTATTCAACAATAGGATATATGTTGCAGTAAGCAATCCAAATGGGGCACAAGTATGGAGAACCAATGGGCCTGAGCCAAAATTAAATGATTGGACCCTTATAGTGGATAAGGGATTTGGAGATCCTGCAAATGTTGTGACCTTAGCCACAGGTGTGTTTAAAGATCATCTTTATGTAAGTGCTACCAAACCCTTACCATTATCCTGGCTTATCCCTAGGGGCTGCGATATCATTAGAATAAACAAGTGTGATGAATGGGAGTTAGTAGTAGGGGGAAATCCATTCTGTCCTGTATCAAAGAGTGCTTCTGGCCTTGGTTCAGGCTTTAATAATCCATTCAATGTTTATGCATGGCAGATACAGGAACACAAGGGCAGGCTGGTTGTAAGTACTTTCGATGATTCCAGCAATATGCAATTGATCCTAGATACTCTTTTGACAAACAGAATGGCGTTGGAAGAAAGAATAGGAAGAGCAGTAACAAAAATATTAATAGGAATCTATAGAAGTATCGTAGAATTACTTGATGTAATTAGATATCCAATCGGATTTGATTTGTATACGTCAACAGATGGCATTCATTTTAGCTCTGTATTCCTCAATGGGCTGAACAATCGGAATAATTACGGCGGTAGAATATTGTACCAGGATAAATGCAAAAACTTGTATATGGGAACAGCAAACCCATTTGAAGGATGTGAAGTTTGGCAGGCAAGTCACAGGGACTGGAATACAAGACCCTGTGAAGATGGACATTATAAAAGCCTATGGAAGATTCGAAAAATGGTAGCTGATAACCTGGACATTATGACTGAAACTATGCCAGCTATTCTTGACTTTATACCAAAGAATTGTCATCAAATGTTTTGTTAACTTAATGATAATGATTTAGATAGAAAAACGGGTGCTCTATATGGTGCCATTCATTCCGCACCAAAGGTAAAGGAAGGGGTGAATGGCGCCATGTTTTTATCTTCCCTCCACTGATGGCTTGTTGTATAATTAAACTAAGATATTAAACTCGGCGAAGAAAGAAGAATCATTCAAGAAAGTTATTATAAGGATGATGATAATGGTTTACCTAAATGTTTTTACTTTTCCTAATGAGGAAAGGGAGTTTGACTTTTTAATGGGGATAAAAAGAACCTGCTATGATTCCTTTTATCCATTTAAGATATTATCAAGGCATGGTTTTCAAAGAATAGATTTTGAACCCATAACAATCCTATATGGAGGTAATGGTTCAGGGAAATCAACAGCATTAAATGTCATAGCAGAAAAAATTGGAGTTCAACGTGATTCTATCTATAACAAATCTAACTTTTATGCTGATTATGTGGATATGTGTACTATGGGACTTGAAACAAGCATACCACGAAATAGCAGGATTATTACCAGCGATGATGTATTTGACTATATGTTAAATATTCGCAACCTCAATGAAGGCATTGATCAAAAAAGGGAAGAGCTTTTTGAAGAATATCTAGATGCAAAATACTCTCATTTCCAAATTAAATCTATGGCAGATTATGAGCAGCTTAAGAAAGTAAATGCTGCTAGGAGGAAAACCCAGTCGCGTTTTGTAAGAAGTGAATTGATGGACAATGTACGAGAATATTCAAATGGTGAAAGTGCTTTTTTGTATTTTACTGAAAAAATAGAGGAAAATGGACTCTATTTATTGGACGAACCTGAAAACAGTCTCTCGCCAAACCGACAGATAGAATTAATGAAATATATTGAGGACTCTGTACGTTTTTTTGACTGTCAGTTCATCATATCAACACATTCCCCATTTCTACTTGCCATGAGTGGGGCAAAGATTTATGATCTTGATGCCAATCCAGTTGATGTAAAGAAGTGGACCGAGTTGGAGAATATCCGTATATATTATGACTTTTTCAAGAGATATGAAAATGAGTTTAGTAGAGGAGAGCCTTACTAAAAATGGAAGTCAAAAAGTTTCCTTTAAATATAATACTAAAACCCGTATATATAATAGGAGACTGCTACTAGCAGTCCTATTATATGCATCGCAAAGTCATTGAAGTGTCTCGGCTAAAGGGATGAAATAGAATAGGACGAATAGTAACAAAAGACGAGTAGTAAAAGAGAGAAATGCAAAATATTGTATTACGAAAAAAATTACTTGTCCCATCCTATGACATTTTTCTCATGTATCCTATGCTAGAATGATATTGTACAAGCACAATGGGTTTCTGGAGTTTTCGAAAGACCCATCATACGAGGAGGGATAACATGAACAATATACGTGACAATTGTTATCTGCGGTGAGTCCTAACATGTGTAAGCTTAAAAAATGGATATTCCAAGATGCTATATGAATTGTGACTGAATACTAATGAGGTCTTAATCACATGCTGTTTTAATTCCTGGATTGAAAGTAATTAATTAAAAGGGAGTTAGGGATTATGAAGAAGAGAAGGAAATTTTTATCTATTTGTCTGGTAGTTGCCGTCATGGTTGCCACTTTTAGCATGCCGGCTTTGGCTGTCACCGACAAGACCGCTCTGCAAACGGGCATGGATGAGTTCGAGTCACTGGATGAGGAGGTTTACACCCCCGCCACCTATCGGCTGGCCCAAATGGAATACCTTAAAGGGCAGGCTATCATTGACGATCCCGACGCTACGCAAGATGATGTCAATGATGTAGCCGTTTCATTGAATAATGCTATTGCTACACTGAGGGTCAAAAATGGTTCCGAGTCCCTGTGGAAAACCTATGAGAACTACTTTGAGATAGGAACCATTTTTGACAATGGCTCAAATCTGAATCCAAACAATGATCGCGGTTTGCTGACTACTACACATTTTAACTCACTTACCGGACAGAACTGCATGAAGCCCGATGCCCTTTCTACAGGTAGAGCTGGAACATCGGGTACTTTCAGAATCGGTCCCAATTTGAACCACACCTCCGACGACTTGGCGAGACTGGCTCTTGAAAAGGGCTATACGGTGCACGGTCACGTGTTAGTTTGGCACGGACAGACACCCGACTGGATTAATGGCGGCACTCGCGGTAACTACACAAGGGCCCAGGCAAGGGAGAACATGGAGCGCTATATCAAAACCGTCGTAGAACATTTTGACACTAATTATCCTGGGGCCATCACCACCTGGGACGTCGTTAATGAGGCCTTCGTAGACGAAGTATCAACCATTCCCGACGACGCCAATTGGAAAGATTACTTAAGAAAGGAAAACCAGAGCGGCTGGTACAAATCCTATAGTAATGGTATGGCAGAGGGCGAAGAACCGAGCGACTTTCTTTATGATGCCTTCGTATTCGCTCGAAAATATACAGACGCAAAGCTATTTTACAATGACTTCAACATGTATCAGGATGGCAAGTCGAAGTTAGTTGCCAAGATGGTTCTAGAACTCAACGAGCGCTACAGAAACGAGTATCCAGATGATCCACGGCAGCTTATCGAGGGTGTGGGCATGCAGTCCCATAACTACATCATGGATACCCCGCCTTCCAGCGTGGAAAATGGTATCCTCAACCTCTTGGCCGCTGGTGTAGACCTGATCATAAGCGAGCTTGACTTGTTCTGTTGGTTCCCCTGGAACTCAGAGCCGGCTGGTGGATATAGGGATCTGAGGGACCGCGATGCCGAGCATATCATCGGCTCAGCAGGTACAGAAGAGGAGAGGTATTACTGGATCAATCGAGGTATAACCAATGGTTCTGAGATTGAAGTGATCCAAGCAGAGGTCTATGCCGAATACTTCAGAATCTATAAGAATTATGCTGCTCATATCGACCGTGTTACTTTCTGGGGAGTGACCGACTCCATTAACTGGAGAAGCGGGCATAACCCATTGTTGTGGAACAGGGATTTCTCTCCAAAGGACGCTTTCTATGCCGTATCTGACCCCGAGGGCTATTTAGGAGTTGAACCCTATCATATTGAGCCAATGGCTGCACCTAACGTTGCCAATATCATTCTTGATTACAACAATATGAAGCCAGTTTACAAGAAGGAAAGAGGGAATGGAAACTTTATTAGCGATGTTGCTAAAGCTATGGGACCTCAGGCTAAATTTAATGAAGTTCCCAAATCTATACGGGTAGGAAAAGTCGAATTCTCCAACCCTGCATATAGAAAGGCAGTGTTCGATTTTCTAAAGGCAAGTCCAGGGATGGAGGGCAAGATTCTGATTATGCCCCCAGATTCATTCTTTATGGATAAGCTAAAATAAGAATTTGAACCCTGATAGAGGCAGCTCCTTGAAGAATTCTTCGAGGGGTTGCTTTTTTTTCAACCAGTGTAGCACCTATGGTTACAGAACTTTTGTTTGTTATCAGTATGCCCATCTGGATTGGGATTATATTGAGTGTAATAATTTGTTTGAGCATTGGAGTCCTAATTGTACCCATAGCAAAGAATGTATTGAAAGTACACCAGGGCTTTAATTTGTACAACATAGGCTTTGCCGCTGGTATTCTAGGCACTGTTTATGTTTCCATTTTGAAATCTTTTGGCTATACTGCCTATAGTAGATTGATTTGGAGCACGGGTAACAATTGGTCTTTGGGTGTGTTTTTATACATTCTTTTTATCCTTATGATTATCATAGGTTTTGTTCTGGAAAAACATGCAGGAAAAAAACTGCTCAAGATATTCAAACATCCAGGTATATTAAGTAGCAATTTTGTTTCTCTGGAAGGCTTTGAACCAGTTCTCATTAATATGGGAATCAACGGACTAGTGTCAATAGGGTATGTATTGTTGGTCAGAGGGGAGTTGAATGGGCCGACAATTGGTGGCATCTTGGCAGTAGTTGGTTTTGGTGCTTTCGGTAAGCATATAAGGAATATTACACCCATTTTCATAGGTGTCTTCTTATCCAGTATTATCAAGACATGGAATATTGACGATCCTACTATATTAATAGCCGCCTTGTTCGGAACGTCACTGGCGCCTATTGCCGGTTACTATGGATGGTTTTGGGGAATAGTGGCAGGCTTTATTAATTCCTCCGTTGTTCTAAATTTAGGCACTTTACATGGGGGAATGAATTTATATAACACTGGTTTTTCCGCTGGGATTGTAGCCACCTTTTTGGTGCCTATATTAGGTACATTTTGTATAAAAAGGTCTCATGAGGATTCGTAATAGAATGGTGGTAAGAGGAAATATCCCCTTGATGAATGGGTTTGTCTTAAACCTGATGATAGAGTGAGTGCAGATGTGGTTATCAATGTGGTGGACCAGGCCATAGACAGCACCTAGAGGAAAGGTGGATAAAGTTGTTGGAGGGTCTAACTTATGATAAACTACATGTATTAGGCATAAGAAATATCACTATGAAGGATTTGAAAGACCTATGAGAAGATTAGTCATTGGAATATTAGCACATGTAGATGCAGGTAAGACCACCTTATCAGAGAGTATGCTATATTTAAACGGTCAAATTCGGAAGTTGGGCAGGGTAGATAAAAAGGATGCCTATTTAGATACCTATGAGTTGGAAAGAGAGAGGGGGATCACCATCTTTTCCAAACAAGCTTTGTTTGAAGTAGATGACACTCAGATCACCCTACTGGACACCCCTGGGCACGTGGATTTTTCTGCTGAAATGGAGAGGACTCTTCAGGTACTGGACTATGCAATCTTAGTAATAAGTGGTGCGGATGGTGTACAAGGCCATACCCTTACATTGTGGCGGCTACTTGACATGTATGAAATACCCGTTTTTCTATTCGTTAATAAGATGGATCAAAGAGGAACGGATAAGGAAAAACTGCTAGAGGAATTAAAGACATCTTTAAGTGATAGCTGTATAGAATTTGAAGATAGCAAGACAGATACCTTCTATGAGCAATTGGCCATGTGTGATGAAAAAGTGCTAGATAAATATTTAGAAAAAGGACATATAAATAACTCACAGATTGCAAAGCTTATCAAAGAGCGAAAGGTTTTTCCCTGTTTTTTTGGTTCGGCTTTAAGACTAGAAGGTGTTGATACCTTTTTAGATAACATTGTGAAATATAGCCAAGTACCTTCATATCCAAAAGAATTTGGGGCCAAAATTTTCAAGATAGCCAGGGATGAACAAGGCAATCGTCTTACTTATATGAAGGTTACTGGCGGAGTGCTAAAGGTAAGGGATGCATTAAGCAATGGTATTTGGGAGGAGAAAGTCAATCAGATCCGCATTTATTCGGGGGATAAATTCCAAGTGGTCGATGAGATAGAGGCAGGTTCTGTTTGTGCAGTAACAGGCCTTAGTCAAACGCGACCGGGGGAAAGTTTAGGGATAGAGGAAATTTCAAAGGCCCCATTATTAGAACCTGTCTTGACCTATCAGATTCTGCTCCCAGAAGATTGTGACCCTAGGGTGATGATTCCAAAATTACGGGAGATTGAGGAAGAGGAGCCTGAGCTACGTATTGTATGGAATGAGGAGCTCAAGGAAATTCAGGCACAGCTTATGGGGGAAGTGCAGATAGAGATCTTGCAAAGCATAATCAAGGATCGTTTTGATGTTGATGTAAAATTTGATTCAGGACAGGTTCTTTATAAGGAAACTATAGCCAATACCGTTGAAGGAGTGGGTCACTTTGAGCCACTAAGGCATTATGCAGAAGTTCACCTGTTAATGGAGCCTGGGGAACGGGGAAGTGGTCTCAAATTTGCCCTAGATTGCAGTGAAGATGTGCTGGAGAAAAACTGGCAGAATCTTGTCCTATCTCATCTAAAGGAAAAAGACCATAAAGGAGTGCTGACTGGTTCGTCAATTACAGATATGAAAATTACTCTAGTAAGTGGACGGGCTCATAAACAGCACACCCAAGGCGGTGACTTTAGAGAAGCTACTCATCGCGCTGTACGTCAGGGATTAAAGCAGGCCAAATCCATATTATTAGAGCCTTATTATACATTTCGATTGGAAGTTCCTGAGAATATGGTAGGTAGGGCTATGACAGACATAGGTCAAATGCAGGGCACATACAAAATAGTACAGGCAGATGATGACAGGGTAGTCCTTGAAGGTAGTGCTCCAGTTGTCACCATGAGGAACTATCATACAAAGGTGGCTGCCTATACTAAAGGGCATGGCAGGCTGTTTTGCAGTCTGAAAGGATATGAGCCATGTCATAATAGTGAAGAGGTTATAGACAGTATTGGCTATGACTCTGAAAGAGATAGAGGAAACCCGGCATCCTCTATATTTTGCAAAAATGGTGTTGGGTTTTTGGTAAATTGGGATGAGGTCAAGGACTATATGCATGTAGAAAGCTTTTTACAGCAAAGAGTAAAAAGCTTACCTGAAGAAGTGGCGGCAGGCGAGAAAAAATCAAGTGCAAGATGGATTAGTTTAGAAGAGATCGATGAAATTATCAATAGAACTTACTATGCTAACCAAGGGAAAAAGTCGGCTTGGAGAAAGCGCAAAACAGCCCGGGAGAGTTATTACAGATCCCATACTCCTTCTATGAGTTTACAGGAAGAAGCCAAAGAAGAGTATCTTCTTGTCGACGGATATAATATTATCTATGCTTGGCCTGAGTTAAGGGGTCTTGTAGATGATGATCTAGAAAGTGCTAGAATAAAATTCTTGGAGTATTTAAGTAACTATCGAGGGATTCGAGATTGTAAAATTATAGTAGTATTTGATGCTTACCGTGTTAAAGGGCATGGAGAAGAGATAATGGATTATAATAATATCCACATTGTGTACACTAAGGAAGCACAGACAGCAGATCATTACATCGAAAAGTTTGTACATGAGCATCACAAAAAGTACCATATAACGGTGGCAACTTCAGATGCTTTGGAACAGATTATCATAAGAGGTAAAGGAGCTGCTTTATTATCGGCTAGAGAATTCAAGGAAGAAATTGAAAGAGCTAATGATGCGGCCTTACAGGCTTACCGGGAAAAGCACAGTACAAAACCCAACTATCTAATGGATAAGCTGCCTACAGATACAAAAGATCATATTTCAGAGTATATTAAAGAGGAAGAAGAATAGGTTGGACTGTACCCAGCAAATTAGAAATATTTGGAAGTTAAATAGATAAAGATATAGCAAGACTAGACCTGAGAAATATAGAAAAAACTGTGAATCTAGATACTGAACTTAATAGGATTGCCTGTCTTGTATAATATAATATTTGTGGTATACTTATGTAGGAGATAACCATCATACAAAAACTGTATATTAAATACAGGTGATTTTTAAGCAATTTATTAAATATTTACTTCTGCCAAAATAATCTCTGAATTATCTTAAAACTGAACAGGTTGCACATCATTTCTAAAGGGAGTGCATATATAATACAGTTTTGCTACTTAGTCAGTAGCAAAGGGTAGTCTGGTAGAAGTGACTATGTCTAATGTAATTACTATTACTAATAACTGGTGTTTTGTGGCATAGACAAGAGGAGCTATATATGAGCTGTTACCATTTAAAGGTGAACAGTTTTAATGGTTGTTCGATTTTCATTTATGAAAGGGAAATGATAATGAAAAATAAAGCTTTTTCAGTTTCGTTAACTAAGAATCCGTCCGTAAGTATGAATGTAATTCCAGGACATTTTACTACCAGTCACTTCCATGCTAATCATTTTCTTGATTTAGATGATTTAAAAACTAATTCAACTGTAGCAAGGGATGTGGCGATGGAGCTGGCCTTGCCTTATTTAGCAAATACGCTTGTGGATACCATTGTATGTATGGAAGGAACCGAAGTGATCGGAGCATATATGGCGGAAGAGCTTCTGAGGGAAGGCATTTCAGTAATTAATAGTGGAAGAGAGATTCATGTAGTAACACCCATTAGTAATGTAAATAGAAAATTAACATTCCAAAGCAATAAACAGGAATTGATATCCAATCGTAATATAATTGTCTTGGTATCTTCCATATCCAGCGGAATAACCCTAAACAGTGCATTGGAATGTCTTTCCTATTATGGAGGCAAAATAGTTGGCGTATCAGCTTTATTTAATGCTGATTCCATAGAATATGATCGAGAGATTCATTCTATGTTTACCAATAAAGATATTCCCAACTATCAGCTTTTTACTCTAAATGAGTGTCCCATGTGTAAAGAAGGGCGCAAGTTGGATGCAATTATTGTTCACGATGGTTATATAAAAATCTAGAAAGACATTAAGGAGTTGGTTTTATTGACAATGTTTGACAGCTTTAGTTTTATGCAGATGGGCATACCAGAGATTATTATGGTATTGCTAGCTCTCTTATTAGCTTATCTTGCCATAGTGAAAAAATTTGAGCCGCTTCTACTTCTTCCTATAGCATTTGGTATGTTGATTGCTAACATTCCATTAGCAGGCCTATCCACCTATGATGAGGGCGGTTTAATTTATTATTTATATAAAGGTGTTGAATTAGGTATCTATCCACCTATGATTTTTTTATGTATAGGAGCTATGACGGATTTTGGGCCATTGATAGCTTCCCCTAAGAGCGCACTAATCGGAATAGGCGGGCAATTAGGTATATTAATTGCCATGGGGGGAGCTCTATTAATTGGACATTTTATCCCCGGAGTGGAACCTTTTACCCTAAAAGAGGCTGCTTCCATTGGTATTATAGGTAGCTCAGACGGACCTACTTCTATTTATACTGCAGGGGTTTTGGCACCAGATCTACTCCCCATTATTACTATTGCAGCCTATTCCTACATGGCACTGGTGCCCCTTATTCAACCACCGATTATGAAAGCTCTTACTACAGAAAAAGAAAGACTAGTGGAAATGCCACCACCAAGTAGAGTAACACGACGCAAGAAAATTCTTTTTGCCTTTGGCATTACCTTGGCTACCTTAGTATTAGTTCCTGAGGCAGGTGCATTAATATCAATGCTTATGCTAGGGAATCTGATTAGGGAAAGTGGTGTTACAGAGAGGTATGTTCGTACCTTGCAGAATCACTTGTTGAATGTATTGACACTACTTATTGGAATTTCTATAGGTGCAACGGCTACTGCTGAACGGATTTTAAATTTTAAAACCCTTGTAATAATTTGCTTGGGCCTAATTGCTTTTGCTTTCGGTACTATTGGCGGTATACTTGTGGCTAAGCTATTGAATAAAATAACAGGAGGAAAGGTAAACCCTCTGATAGGCAATTCAGGTGTATCTGCCATGCCCATGGCTGCACGGGTTTCTCAAAGAATGGGGCAGGAATATAATTCCCAGAATCATCTTTTAATGCATGCTATGGGACCCATTGTTTCCAGTACCATTGGTTCTGCTATCGTAGCAGGTATTCTTATTACTTTGGTTGGATAATAATATTGGCTTGTGGATAGGGAAGAGAGAGTCAGTTAAATATATTAGAATATTGTAGGGCGCTGTTTATCCCTTCATTACTTGTAGTAATGGGATAAATAGCGCTTTTGTTATATCAGTTTTCCCGGTGTTGAAAGCTATGAAGAGATTGACAAAGCAAATACAATTAGTTATAATTTTATTACTAAATTAGTAATTTACTAGTTTAGTAATCTAGTAATAAAAACATACATGGAGGTAGTCCAATGAAAATACCAACAAATTTAAAGCATAAGCCTGTTGTCATATCAGAAAACTATGAGAATGTCGACGGTAGGTATGCCTATGAAACGGATGCCAAGGGGTTATCACTGGGATTAGCCCAGTGGAATGATAGAGGAAAGGTAGAGATATCAGCCAAGGTGTGGAGACATACTGGAAGCAAGTGGTCCAGGCAGTCTGAGGAATTGCCTCTTCATAGGGTACTTGATCTGGCAATTTTAGTTTGTAGAACAGAGCAGTATTTTAGAGAAGCTTACCGTTATAAGAAGTTGTATGATGAAGATAATCCTGTTATTGACAGGATAGGAGTACAAGGGGATGCTATGACTGTTGCTGTTTGCACTGAAAATGAAAGAATAGATGAGGATATAGAGTTGTTTAGGCAAGCCTTAAGCCATGATAGCGAGCTTATTGGAGAGAGACTTAAAATGCTGTCTAGCATATTAAAGGAAATGGGATATTAATTTTTATTATATAGTCTAAGAGGGTGAGATAGGATGGATAAACAGAGACGCAAGGAATTACGGGATCAGTTTGAGCAGATAAAAACCTATATGGGTGTATACAAAATATCCAATACTAAAAATGGTAAGATTTTTTTAGGCTCAAGCCCAAACCTTAAAAATCGATGGCTAGTTATTAGCAAGCAATTGGAGATGGGTATGCATGTAAACTCTCAGCTACAAGAGGACTGGAATGAGTTGGGTGCGGAAGCCTTTACCTATATGGTATTAGAAAAAAAGGCAACAGATAAAGTTGCCGATGTAGCCTGGGAAGTGAAACAGATGGAAAAAGAATGGCTAGTAAAGCTACAGCCTTATGGGGATAGAGGCTACAATAGATTTAAGGGCTAGTTCCTCTGTTAAGTTCCTCAATTACTTTAACCATGTCCTTGGGCATTGGTGACCATATTTCAATATCCTCACTGGTAATTGGAAGTCTAAATCCAACACAACAGGAGTGTAGTGCCTGCCTGGCAATCAAAGAGGTCTCTATATGAGAATAAAGGCTATCCCCCATAAGAGGATGGCCTATTGCTTTACAGTGAACTCGTATCTGGTGGGTTCTTCCGGTTTCGAGCACAAACTTCACTAGGGCGGCCTTTTGTAAATATTCTATAACAGTATAGTGTGTAACAGAAGGTGCACCCCGTTCAGAGACCTCTCTTAAAATAATAGAATCAGGACATCGCGCTATGGGCAGGTTGATTGTTCCAGTTGCTTCTTTGGGGCAACCATGGACAACTCCCACATATTCCCTATAATATTGGTTTGCTATCATCTGTTTTCTTAATCTATCATGAATAAATCCATTCTTTGCAAAGACCACCACTCCAGTTGTATCAATATCAAGTCTACTAACAGGCCGGATCTTCATCTGCTCCCCTTTACTTTGAAAATAGTACATAAGACCGTTGGCAAGGGTATTATCTTGGTGGGCGCCTATGGGATTAATGACCATACCGGCAGGTTTGTCTAAGGCTATGACAGCCTTATCTTCATATAAGATATTCAAATCCATTCTCACAGGCTTTATATTTTTGGATCTTTCCTCAAAGTTGATATTTGCCTCTACAATATCCCCCGCCTTTAAGACATGAGTTACATAGACATGGATATTATTACAAAAGACGGTTTTACTGCGTTTAAGTCTTCTTATTAGTCTATCCGAAAACTCAAACTCTTCTCTTAGTATGCTGTATACAGTTCTTCCGCTGCTTTGGTCGTCTACAATATATTTAAATTTCATGCATGCCTCCTAGTTAATCGAAAGTCATTCATGTGTCAATAGCTCATTATGTTTACATAGGTATCAAGATGGGATATATAGGGCAGTTTCTCAATGTATCTATGCGCATAATGGGCATTGAACGTTCCCTTCATCACCGATCTGGAGAAAACTATGGCTTATTTGATTTCAAAAGCCTACCGCTTCCAAGCGGTTGTCCTGCCGGTAGAATCTGATTTATTATATCACATTTTATAAGAATAGATAAAAACCCCATAAATACAACTGGAAAACCACTTGACCAGGCTGGTCTATTTATGATATATTTATTTTAGACCAGTACGGTCTAAAACCATTTAAAATCCTGGGAGGAAATTATCATTACAGAAAGATTTTTAAAATTGGATTTAGAAAAACAGAGGAGAATACTAAATGCTGCATATCAGGAATTTGCAGAGCAAGGATATGAGCGTGCTTCAACTAACCGTATTGTCAATAATGCAGGCATTGGTAAGGGAATGCTATTCTATTACTTTAACAGCAAGAGGGAACTTTTTAATTACTTAATAGATTATGGAATAGATTATATAATTAAAAAATACATAGATAAATTAGACGAAGGTGAATCTGATTTTATTGAAAAATATAGGAATGCGTCACAAGTAAAATTAAAGGCTTATAAAGAGAATCCTCATATTTTTAATTTCTTTGCAACATTTTACATCAACCATATGTATAAAGAGGTAGAATTATCGGAAGAAATGCAATCTAGGCTTAAGAATCTTAGAAACCATGGGTTTTCCAAGATTTATAGCAATATTAACAAATCTTTATTTAGAGATGATTTGGATCCGGAGCAGGTTATCAGACTTATTACTCTAACTTTTTCAGGATATGAGAATGAAGTAATTAATCGCCTAAAGGGTGAGAATCTTTCAACCCTTGATATGGAAACCTTTTGGGATGATTTCCATGAATTTTTGGCTGCACTTAAAAAAGTATATTATAAATAAAGGGGGTTGCAACATGGCAATTTTAAAGGCTAGTAATTTAGCTAAGAAATTTGGGAACTTTACTGCCTTAGATGGCGTTAATCTTGATGTAAACAAGGGGGAGGTATATGGCTTTATTGGTCCTAATGGAGCAGGTAAGACAACAACTATACGAATCCTTCTTGGGATTCTAAAAGCAACTGCAGGTCAAGCCACTATATTTGGTATGGATGCTTGGAAGGATGCTGTTGAAATTCACAAAAGAGTGGCTTATGTTCCCGGCGAAGTAAATCTATGGTCCAACCTTACCGGTGGTGAAGTAATCGATTTATTTGTAAAACTACGAGGTAATAACAACAAAAGTCGACGTCAAGAACTCATTGAAAGATTCCAGTTAGATCCATCAAAGAAATGTGGAACCTATTCAAAAGGCAACAGACAAAAAGTCGCATTAATTGCTGCCTTTGCTTCAGATGCAGATATATATATATTAGATGAACCCACATCAGGCCTTGATCCATTAATGGAAAGGGTTTTTCAGGAATATGTTATGGAGGCAAAAAAGGAAGGAAAAAGCATATTGCTTTCTAGTCATATTCTATCTGAAGTGGAAAGACTATGTGACAAGGTGAGTATTATTCGTAATGGCAAAATAATAGAATCCGGTAGTTTGGAGGAATTACGTCACTTAACCAGAACCGGTATAGTACTTAACACCAAACAACCTATTATAGATTTGAATAATGTTGAGGGAATACACAATGTAGAAGAGAAAAACAATTCATTATACTTCCATGTAGATAGTGACCAATTGGATAGTGTGATGAAATACATAAGCCAGTTTGGTATTGTGAAATTGGAAGTTGCACCACCCACATTAGAGGAATTATTTATGAGACATTATAAGGGAGATGGGGGTGAACTTTAATGTACAAAAAATATATTAATACAGGGGAATTAGCACGTTTCATATTGCGTAGGGATCGTATAAGAATACCTGTATGGATTGTTTCTATTACAGTATTTACACTGCTTATAGCCAATATGTTACCAAGTTTGTATACAACAAGTATGGATAGGACGATTATGGCCGAAACCATGAAGAACCCTGCTATTACGGTTATGATAGGTCCTGGGTACGGATTGGATAACTATACCGATGGGGCAATGATGGGCCATTTTATGTTACTGTTTTCTGTGATAGCTACAGGTATAATGGGAATATTGTTAACTACTAGACATACAAGGGAAGATGAGGAAGAAGGACGTATTGAGATGATCCGTTCTCTTCCGGTAGGTCCTTTATCAACTCTAACTGCAACAATTCTAAACATAACTATGGCTAGTATAGTCATAGCTTTAGCAGTAGCTTTTAGCCTATATTCCTTAGGCTTTGAGAGTATGGATTTAGGAGACTGTTTACTATATGGAGCTTCACTCGGAGTTATAGGCATTTTCTTTGCAGTTTTAACTGGACTCTTTGCCCAGCTTACATCCAATACGCGAACAACAGTAGGATTTTCATTTGGATTTCTAATTTTAGCATATATAGTGAGGGGAATTGGAGATGTGGAAAATGAAGCCTTATCCCTTATATCTCCCCTTGGATTGATATTGCGTACACAGGTTTTTGTTAATAATTATTGGTGGCCGGTTTTTCTAATCCTGGGTATCTCTATAGTAATCTTTGCTATCTCTCTATATTTAAATTCCATTAGGGATTTAGGGGCAGGCTTTATACCAACTAGGCCTGGTAAGACAAATGCCTCAAGATTTCTTCGATCACCACTTGGGCTTTCCTTAAGGCTACAACGAACAACTATTATTTCTTGGACAGTAGGAATGTTTATATTAGGTGCATCTTACGGATCTATTTTAGGGGATTTGGAAGGGTTTTTAGATAGTAGTGGAATACTAGAGCAAATGATCCCCGAAGCACAAGGCTTCAGTTTAACGGAACGATTTGTTACTATGCTGATGGCTGTTTTAAGTATATTGGGAACAATCCCTATACTTATGTATATATTAAAGCTAAGTGGAGAGGAAAAAGGGAATAGAACTGAGCACTTACTTTCAAAAGCAGTATCCAGAAATAGGGTAATAGGAAGCTATACGATAATTGCAATATTGGCAGCTCCTATAACACAACTGATGTCGGTACTTGGCTTGTGGTCTGCTGCCATATTTGTAATGGATGATCTTATATCACTTACCACTTTTCTCAAAGCAGCCTTTGTTCATATACCTGCCATGTGGATTATGGTTGGTTTAGCGGTGTTATTAATCGGGTATTTGCCTAGATATGTGAGTCTGACTTGGTTATATTTAGGGTACTCTTTTTTTGTAGTGTATTTAGGCGGCATGTTACAATTGCCTGATTGGCTAAATAGTCTATCGCCATTTGGTCATATTCCTCAAATACCAATTGAGGAAGTTAATATGGCAAAAATCTTATTACTTATTTGCATAGCAATTACATTGATTATAGCTGGATTTGTAGGATACAATAAGCGGGATATTCAAGGATAGGAAATAATTCAACTAAGTTTATAAACACCAATTATTTTCTCCCAGACTTATGGTTTGGGAGAATTTTTTGTGTTTATGAAAATTATAACGGTTAAAAATATAATTGATGAAAGAGTTGACAACTATTAACAATAACTATACAATATATCTAACCAGATTAGGTACCGGGGGAGATGTATTGAGTTATTCAAGTGAAATACTACGGGGGAATACCGAGACAATTATTCTAGCTATTCTAATGAATAAAGACTCATATGGCTATGAAATTATGAAAACCATCATTGAAGGCAGTGAAGGTTTATTTAGCATAAAGGACGCTACAGTTTATACCGCCTTCAAGCGCATGGAAAAGAATAAGTTAATAACAAGTTATTGGGGCAATGGAGACAGTGGAGCAAGGCGTAAATACTATAGCATCACCCAAAAAGGGAAAGATGAATACATTCGTAAAGTTAAAGAATGGAAAAGGATAAATATTGTTTTAAACAACCTAATCAGCGGGGGTAGGTTATTATGAAAGGTAAATTGAGAAAATACATAAAGAGAAAATTCATTCTATACCCTAAGACAAGGGACATTGTGGAAGTTCGTGAGGAGCTATATTCTATAGTTCTTGACAGGTATAATGATTGTATAAATCTAGGAATGTCCCCAGAAGAAAGCTATAAAAATGCCATTGAGATAATGACAGGTTATAAAGAGGCCCTCAAAGAAGTGGAGAAAGGCAGTTCCTTATCAGCCTTAAAGAGGAACCTTATAGGTCTCATATTCTTCAGTTCATTCTACTTCATTACCTTAACCTTAATATACCTTTTTGTAAGCATGGTAGTGTTAAAAACCTTTAGCAAAACCTGGCTGATTGCAGTTGCTGGTTCCTTTATATATTTAGTTTATCTTTCAGCAAGTCTATACGGTTATGCCCAGCTATTTAACTTTAGTAAATTAGCAAGATGGGGTATAGGACTTATATATTTTAGTTTGATACCAATCTTTTATATCTTTCCATCTATGTATTTATCTGTAGTCAGATCCAGAAGTATATGGCACTATAGTTGGATAAATGCTGTAATTATTGTCTTTCTCTATATGATAACTGATTATATTGTAAATCGAGATGGTCTTTCAGTATTTCAAAGGGAGCTTTATATCTTGGCGGTGGGATTGCTACTTACAACTATCCTATATATATCAATATCAATGTGGTTTAAGCTATGGGATGTTGCCTGGATGCTATATGTAGTGTATTTGGCTCTTGTTTCGTTGGCTTTCTTTATAAGGGGGAAAAAGGGAAGATTCGAAAAATAAAGCATGGGAGGATGGATATGACTGTCAAGGATATCTGTATTTTTGGAGATTCAATTGGAAAAGGTGTAATATTACAGCCGGGAGCCAGTCGTTATAGTATAATAAAGACTGGTTTAGATAAAATGTTTGGTGAAAAAGGAATAAGAATCAAAAACTATTCCAGATTTGGCTGTACTGTATCAAAGGGATTATCGGTTATAAAGAGACATGCCCAGGAGCTTATGGGGTACAATAACATTTTGTTGGAGCTAGGGGGTAATGATTGCGATTTTGTTTGGAAAGAGATAGCAGAGAATCCTGAAAGGGAACATCTACCAAGAACACCTCTTGCCGAATTTCGCAGGCTTTATAAACAAGTGATAGATGAGATTACTATCAATGGCGGAAATCCAATAATTCTTAACCTACCTCCTTTAGATCCTCAGAGGTATTTTAACTGGGTTTCTAGAGGACTAAATACTGATAATATTCTAAAATGGCTAGGGGATATAGATATGATTTATCGATGGCAGGAGATGTACAATGTGGAGGTTATGTTACTGGCCACAAGAATGAGGGTACCAATCATCGATATACGCAGCGCTTTTTTGAAGTACAAAAACTATCAGGATCTTCTTTGTTGTGATGGGATCCATCCTAACAAAGAAGGATATAGGCTTATACATGAGACTATTGTCCATCAAATATGAGGTAATAAAGGTTTTAGCTTGTTCCCTATAGGGAAATATCTTATAGGAAATGATAAATATTAAGTAGATAAAAGAGGAGTGTTGATATGTCCAATTATGTTATAACATGTTGTTCAACAGCGGATATGTCCTATGAATTCTTTCAGAAAAGGAAAATACCTTTTGTCAGTTTTCATTACATTATGGACGGAAAGGAATATCCTGATGATTTAGGACGAACTATGTCCTTTAAAGAGTTTTATGATAGGATTGAAGCAGGGGCAATGCCCACAACATCCCAGGTTAATGTGGATCAGTTTATGGAATTTTTTGAGCCCTATTTGAAGGAAGGGAAGGATATTCTACATATTTCCCTCTCCTCTGGACTATCAGGGACATATAATTCTGCCTGCATAGCCCGAGATGAGTTCTCATCAAAGTATCCACATAGAAAAATAGTAATTTTAGATTCCTTAGGAGCTTCATCAGGTTATGGACTACTTATGGATATGGTTGCTGATATGAGAGATAATGATGCAACAATGGAAGAAATCCAGGCTTGGGTAGAGGAGAACAAGCTTAATGTACACCATTGGTTTTTTTCCACAGATCTTTCACATTATAAGCGTGGGGGTCGAATATCGGCTACTTCAGCTGCTGTGGGAACTTTACTGGGCATATGTCCCTTATTAAACATGAATAATGAAGGTAAGTTAACCCCTCGTACAAAAATTCGCAGCAAAAGGCGAGTTATTAGAGAGATTGTGAATAAGATGGAAAAACATGCCCAAGGGGGAACTAATTATAGTGGCAAGTGTTTTATATCTAATTCGGCATGTTATGATGATGCTCGTAAGGTAGCAGATCTAATAGAGGAAAGCTTCCCTAACCTTAAAGAACCTGTTGTGATAAATAGTATAGGTACTGTAATCGGCTCTCATACAGGCCCTGGAACAGTGGCCCTTTTCTTCTTAGGGGATAAGCGAGAGGACTGATAAAATAAGCAATTGGCTAAAATACTTAATATAGAAATTACTACAGTAAATGTCACTGTAGTAATTTCTATATTACTATAGTATGCCTGAGAGAAATTACATGGCCCTATGCCTGTCAAGCCCAAGAATGCTCAATACCCGTAATGCTCTTGAGCATCTTCTCTAGTTTTATGAACAGTGCCATGGGGATGCTCGGGCGGTGCATAAATGGAGTATAACTTAATCGGTTTATAACCTGTATTGATTAGATTGTGCCATTTGCCGGCAGGTATAAATATCACATAATCATCATAAACCATTCTTTGAAAAGCCAAATTATCTCTTGTATCTCCCATCATAGCTAAGCCTCGTCCTTGCTCTATACGTATAAATTGATCCACGTCAGGATGCATCTCCAAACCTATATCTTCTCCAATATTTATGCTCATTAAGGTAAGTTGTAAATGGTCCCCAGTCCACAAGGTAGTACGGAAATTATTGTTTTGTTTAGTGGCCTCTTCTATATTAATTACAAAGGGTTCTGGTCCATAATCTATTAATCTAATATACTTTTCCCAATAGCTTGGAGAGTAGATTAGTGGGTTAGGCCAATAATGATAGGGATAGCCATATTGATTATCCATATGATTTCTCCTTTCTAAGTTTTACTGTAATATAATATGTTCTGGAATTAAAAGGGGTGATAAAATCGCAGAACTTAGGCTAATTCAGCGTATAAATCAGACCCTATAGACAGCATAGCGCTATAGGGTCTGGCGTATGGTGTGGTTGATTTCCCTCCTTATTATTAGTATAATGGGAAAGGTTAGGCAATTTTAGCTCAAATAATCAAGATTCTACTAAGGTGCGTATTGGGCTGGTTTGCTGTTATTTGGGTGGATATTGAGTTTTTATTTCACCATTTTTAATAGCCTATTGTCCTATATAGTTGTAACCTATAAAATACTACTGTTTGTTTTGGTACTATTATGCGACAAGATGTCGGCAACTTATTACTGCTTGGAGGAATTTATATGGTTAAATTTAGTGAGTTATTTGCTCCAAAGGATATGACAGAGGGCAGCCCCTGGAAACGAATTGTGGTATTTGCCATTCCAATGTTGATTGGCAATGTGGCTCAGCAGTTTTATAACACTGCTGACTCTATTATTATTGGGAGATATGTTAATGATAATGCTCTGGCCGCAGTTGGCAGCGCTGGTCCTGTATTAAACCTATTATTGGTCCTATTTATGGGTATAGCTACAGGCACCGGTATTATGGTGTCTCAGTATTATGGGGCAAAGGATAGGGAAAAACTGTCCCGTTCCATTGGTATATGCATTACCTTAACCGCTATAGCTTCATTACTTATTATGATTATAGGCCCTCTTATTACTCGGCCTTTACTCAACTTTCTCAATACACCCGCTTCTATAATTGACTGGTGTGAAGATTATCTTGTGATTCTATTTATTGGCTCTTTAGGACCTGCCTATTATAATATCCTGTCAGGTATCTTGCGAGGGCTAGGAGATTCCGTTTCGGCCCTTGTGTTCCTGCTTATTTCTACTGTCCTTAATGTAGTACTAGATATATGGTTTGTGGTTGGATTTAATATGGGTATTGCCGGTGTTGCATTGGCAACTGTAATTGCCCAAGTTTTGTCAGCTGTTCTTTGTTTTATAAAATTAATGAAGTTGAAGGACACCTTTGATCTTAACCTGAAGATGTTGGTACCTATAAAGGAATACACTTCAAAACTTATAAAATTGGGACTTCCAGCTGGGATAACCCAGGCTATATTTTCTTTTGCAATAATAGCTGTGCAGTCACTAACCAATAGCTTTGGCGAGATGGTCATTGCCTGTAATGTCATTGTCATGCGTGTAGATGGCTTTGCCATGATGCCTAATTTTACATTCGGAAATGCCATGACAACTTTCGCAGGACAGAATATTGGTGCTAAAAAAATTGACAGGGTGGAAAAAGGAACACGGGCTGGTCTACGAATAGCTGTGGGGGTATCAACGGTTATAACTATAATCATTTTGCTTCTGGGAAGATATCTTATGAGTGTATTTACAGATACGACAGAACTGGTGGATTTAAGTATGTATATGATGCGTATTCTTGCCGCAGGCTATATCGCTGTGGCAGTAACTCAAACCCTTTCAGGTGTAATGCGTGGTGCAGGGGATACTATGACGCCCATGTGGATTTCTTTAATTAGCACAGTAGGATTAAGAGTACCTATAGCTTATGTTATTGCCTATTTTACAAGAAGTGAAGCTTATCCAACAGGAAGACCTGAATCTGTATTTGTTTCCCTGCTTATCTCTTGGGTGTGTGGAGCTATCCTGACCACCATCTTCTATAAAAGAGGCGGATGGAGAAAGAAGAGTCTTGCAGCTAAAGATAGTCCTAATCAACAGGTTTCATCGCAATTTAAGAGAAATAAACGATATAGAGCCCTTGACCAGTAATCGGTACCAAGGGCTTATTCTATTATAATAGAGATAAAGCTCAAGAAACTTCTTCCATTTATGATAAAAAAGGTATAAAATATAATAAATATATATTTTTTGAAACTTATCTTACACACATCACGTCTAATATAGTGAAATATATATTTTATATACAAAGGCTTCAGTAAAAATTCATTAGCCAAGCCTTTGTTAGAATGCCTATTATGGAAGGTAATTAAATAAGGAAATCTATACTCTTCTAGGCATTGTAAATAAAGCACATATAAGTTGTGGGAAAGGAAATGCAATGGAACTACTAAAAATTCAAGGTCTAACAAAGACGATAAAAAAGAAAAAGATATTGGATGATATATCATTGACGGTCAGATCTGGTGAAATTGTAGGGTTTTTAGGCCCTAACGGAGCCGGTAAGACCACCACCATAAAGCTAATTATGGGCTTGTTTCGGATAACAGAAGGGTCAATTAGTATTTGTGGTCATGATGTGGTTACTGATTTTGAGGCAGCTATGGCAAATGTGGGAGGGATTATAGAAAATCCCGACCTTTACAAAAGGCTGACTGGTAGACAAAACCTAGAGTACTTTGCATCCATGCATAATAACGTTAACAAGGAAAATATCGATGATATTATAGACCTGGTTAAGATGTCTAGGCGTATTGACGATAAGGTGAAAACTTATTCCCTTGGTATGTGTCAACGTGTTGGCATAGCCCAGGCGCTACTACATAATCCCCGTCTCTTGGTTTTGGATGAGCCTACAAACGGATTAGATCCGATTGGCATAAAAGAGCTAAGGGATATGTTGAAATACCTGGTAAAGGAAGCGGGTGTGGGGGTATTTATATCTAGCCATTTGCTATCCGAGATGGAGCTCATGTGTGACCGAATTTATATTATCGACGAGGGAGTTATTATCGGAGAGAAGACCATTCATGAAAGCGAAGAAACTACAGAAGAGCTTATATATGAATATACCATCCATACAGATAACAATATGAAAACTTTGGAGTATCTAAATAGCTTACAGGCCAATTGTAAGATGGAGAATGGGGGCGTGAGTCTTATTATGAGGCGAAGTGAAATGCCCAATCTAATCAAAAATCTGGTAAATCAAGGTATTGGGATTTACGCAATAAATCAAAAACACAGAACCCTTGAACAGGATTTCATTTCCATGACCATGGGAAGTAAAGCTCAAATTAGGTAATTAAAAATTAAGTGGGAGGGGGATATTGTAATGTCTTTTTTAAAGCAGATTAAAAATGAGATTCGAAATACATTAAAATCAAAATTTATATTGATTATAACTATACTAGTTTTAGCAACCAGTATAGCACTTCCGGTTATTAGTTTTTTCACGACACGGAATTTAGATGACCACGGTGTTCGTCCTTTGCCTATGATGGGCGGAGTCATTTATTCAACTATGGCTATAGATTCAATAGGATATCCTATGGGGAGTGATGGGGAGCCAATAATAGTAGATGGTGTTACGATCCAATCTGACAACCCCTTATATTGGCAGATAAAAGGGATTATTGATGAGAAGGAATATATGGAGATGGACAAAGAACGTTTTTCCAGCTCCGAGGTTCTGGATTTGGCTCTTTTAGCCATGGACGAAGAAGTAAAGTTTTATGTACACCTAGCAAATCACATAAGCAATCACACGGACTACCGCATGGATTTATCTTGGTTAGGTGTTGACATTATCTATGATAAATTTCTTTATGAGTACAATCATGTTCCCAAAGAGGAATTAATTGAGGCGGTGGGCTATAGAAAGGGCATTGATGTTGATACTTTCGAAGAAAAGTACATTAATATAACCCCAGAACAAAGATTGGCCGCATTGGATGAAGTAGAGGAGAAACTAAACACCCTATATAGGGTGGTGGAAAGCAATGATTTTCCCAAGTATATCGAATTGCGCATAGACCAAGAAAAGGCACAGATAGATAACCTTAAGGAGCAAATAGCACTTCAGGAAGAACTCATTATTCAAAACCCTTCTCAGGAAGAGGGCATAAATGATTATATAATGGAGCTTAATAGGCAAATAGAGATGATAGAGACAAGCACTATACCAACCTTGGAGTATAGGCTGGAGAAGAATATTATTCCAGGAGAGAATATTTGGCAAAATACTGCATTAATGAGCATAGAGCATATTCATATGGAGCTGCTGCATAACAGGATCATGACTGAAGAGGAATTCAATAGGGAGACCTATCTTGTGCACGAATATAAAAATTATCAAAACTACGTAAAGGTTATTCAAGCACGTATTGATGAGTTGAACAAGGAACTGCTCATAGCACAGAAATCTCTGGATGCAGATAAGCCGGACATGAAATATGTACCTAATGGAGCAAGAAATAGGACAGTGGATTTTCTAAGCTACTCAACATTTGTTGCTTTGTTTGCTGTACTAGTTGGAGGCTGGATCATGGCTAGCGAATTTCAACAAGGCACCATACGCCTATTGCTTATTCGTCCGAAAACCCGTACTAAGATTCTAATGGGCAAGTTTTTTGCAGCATTTATAATCTCCATAAGTATTTATGTGGTAGGTAGTTTTCTAAATCTTGCGACCAACGGAGTATGCTTTGGATTTTCAGATTTTGCATATCCCAACTATACTGTATCTGGGGAAGTAAGTTTCTTTGTATACTATTTGCCAAAATTATTAGCTTGTATTACACCAATTATATTTGCGTATTCGGTAGCATTTATGCTGTCGGTTATAATAAAGAATGCTGCTGTATCCATTATCATACCCATAGCCTGCTTTGTTGGGTCTAGCATAGTTATGGGAATAGTTGCTTTCAGCAATAAGGCTTTAACTTGGATAGCCTATACACCCATACCCTTTGTAGACATCTCAGCCTTCTTTTCCCCATATACGACAGTGGGGCAAGCTATCCAAAGGGGTGTGGCCCTTAGCCTACCTTATGGTATAATGTTACTGTTGGTTCTATCTATAGTATCTACTATAATTGCTATAACAGTCTTTCACAGAAAAGATATAACAAATTAGAAGGGGTAGTTAAATGGAGGGCAATAATAAGTTCTTAGAGTCATACAAAGAGAGGATAGCTAATGAGACGGAGCAATCTCAGACAAACTCTGGGGAAGACGGTGGAAAGACCCACCTAAGGTTTGAACAAAAAAGTGGTTTTGTTAAGCCTAAAAAAAAGGAAGGGACTGGCCCTGTCAAAACCCAAAACAGAAGAAAAATCTGGACAGCTATTGCTGGTGGAGGTCTAGCTTTAGTAGCTCTTATAGTTGGGCTTATAATCTTTTTTGGCCGAGGGGTGAAAGTTATAGATTTATCCGACTGGACTGAAAACGATGCTCAGCTTTGGGCTAAGGACAATGGTCTTGTCCTACAAGTAGAAAAGGAATACAGTGATGAAGTCGAAGAAGGAAGGATAATATCACAAGATCTGGCCGAGGGAGAGCAGGTTAAAAAAGGGGGTTTTATAAAGGTAATTGTTTCATTAGGGCATGATTTAACCGTTAGATTGCCGCTGCCAGATATTATGTCCATGACTAAAGAGCAGGTAGAAGCTTGGGCTGCTGAAAACTTTATGGCAAAAGTTCGTATAACGGGTGAGCATAGCGATGTAATTCCCTTGGGGAATGTAATAAGGTTTGAGATTAACGATGATACCGTAGTGGATGAAGTAAGCAGAAATACTCCCATATATGTCATCGTTTCAAAGGGACCTGAAGATGAATCGGCACTAGACATAACCATCCCTAATTTTAAAGAGATGGCTATTCCCGAAATTTACGCCTTTGCTAATGAAAATGGACTTTCCCTGCTTATAGAAGAGGAATATGATGATTATGTCCCCGAAGGAATCATTATTTCCCAAAGTATTAAAGCCGAAGAGAAGGTTAAGAAAGGAACTGAAATTACTCTTGTAGTTTCCAAGGGAAAAATGATTGTTATCCCCAACTTTTCAGGCTACACAAAGGAGAGAGCAACTGCCTTAGCTAGTGAACTGGGTATTCCCGTTTCTATCAAAGAGAGATATTCCAGTGTCCCATCCCAATCCTTTATTTCTCAGAGTATCAAAGCAGGCACAGAGTATGAGAAAGGTGAGATTTTGGAGCTAACTTATTCCATAGACAACAAAGTAGTAATTCCATCCTTTGTGGAGCAAACCAGGGAGGCTATTGAAACTTGGGCAAAGGAGCTAAATGATCAAGGAGCTAGTATAACCATAAAGGTTACCAATACCAAAAGCAACTCGCCCACGGGCACCATTCTCTATCAGGATAAGACTAATAGAGTGATTGATATAAATACTACTATCAATATTACAGTGTCCCAAGGCAAAGTAGTATATGTTCCCGACTTTGTTGCTCCAGAAGGTTCAGGATATGATTTTGCTATAACCAGGGATAAAGCTTTGGCCATGTGCGAGGAGTTAAACATCGTACCTGTTTTTCAAGAAGAAAGCAAGGCGAACAGGCTACCCGGAGAAATATGGTCTCAAAGTGTAGAAGCTGGTAAGGAGATAAGTGAGGGCACCACCATAGTCCTAAAATATACTCCTGCCAATACGAAGGTTACGGTACCTAACTTTATTGGAATGACAAAGGAAGATATTTTAGGAAGCAGCCATAACAAAATCTTGGATATAAGATTTGAAGAGGATATGGAATATGTAGAGGGTTACGAAGGAAAGATCTATAAACAATCCCTGCGCGCCAATACCCAAACAGCAGCCGGTAGTGTTATAATCTTGAATATAGGACCTACGGTAATGGAACCAAATGATCTAGAATATGAAGAATAAACTTGTAAATAAGAGAGAAAAAGTCCTCTTTAGCTATCCATCCACTGATAATAAACTGATAGTACCAATAGGCACTACGCAGGATAATTTAAAAAAGAAATTGACCGATGGCTCTTGGTCAATTTCTTTTTATCTTTTTAGATATTATATACTTTACCCATAAAGAGAATAGAATCGGTTTCATCATCGGCTATGATAAAAATAAAGGGGCGGTTTGCAATAAATTCAATGGGCTCGACTGCACTTGTTTCCCTCATCTCTACTACAGTTGCGGCAGCAGCTTCGCTACCCTCTTCATTGACATCAATTACAGCTTTGTGGAAAACCTCATTGATGCATAGATTGTCTCCAATTCCAGAAAAATCGGCATCATCTGAAAAAGCGTCTTCCATACCTAGGTTTATCAAACTGCCCTTCAAGCTCTTAATTCCATATTCAAGTTGGAATCGGGGTATTTGTAGTATAAGATCATCGGTGTGGGATATGCTATCCTTGACAATCTTCCATTTTTCACTATCGAGATCTTCTATAAATTCATTGGTGGATTTTCCTTCTTCCGGCAGGATACAGTACATTGCAGTCTTGCCATTTTCATAGGGAAGCCTCACAACTTTGAAGTCATCTTTCTGTCCATATTCAACGGATCCATTTCGACTCATCATCATTACTTCTTCGCTACGGCCGTCTTCTCTATAAAAGAGGCTATTAAGAGTATGTTCCTTATTAAATTCATCTGCCCAATTTCCTTTGAAGTAGACAGCATTTATTAGATACATAATGGTATCAGGTGCTATTGGAGGTTCAATCATCTGGCTTATTTTCTCATTGGTAGCGTCGGATATCCATTGGTTTATCTTATTGGCTGCATCTTCCTTGGAAAAGTCCAGTGTAGATACAAGGGCATTAAAAACTTCCTTGTTTATAGACAAAAAAGGCTCTTGGATGGGGACGCCATCTCTAATCCAAATAGAGTTGGCTATGTTTAGTTCAATTTTATGATCAAGTTTCATCAAATGTGGCAGCAAATTTTTATAGCTTTCATTTAGAACTTGAATATCTATATCAGAATACCTTAAAGCTTTTGCCATAGCTTCCTTGGTAGTGCCTTGAGCCCCTTGATAGGTCATAGCCAGAGCAGTTGATATACTTAGGGGAGATATAAAGATATTTTTCTCTCTATCTTCTTTATTTAATTGCTTAAAAATATGGAAAGCAAAGTCGCTATTTCTTTTAACAAGCTCTGGTCCGATTTTACTCTTGTCATAAAGAGTACTAATTAGTTGTGAACTAGGTAGCACCTGGTCTTTAGAATTGCCCTGCTTATCGGGCTTATCATAGGGCAAGGAACTAGAGGAACAACCTAGGAATAATCCTATGATTATGGATAAAGATAGGAAAAAGCTTAACCATGTCTTCATTATAATACCTCCTAAAAGATTTCTATACTTATGCAGACGCATCTATTCGAATTTTGTTTCAAAATAAATACTGATAAAGCTAGTACCAAATTGCCATCGGACAATCTAAAGCAAAGTTTTCCTATTGACCTTAGAGTTTAAAATGGTATAATGATTTTAGGAAATCAATTGAATAATTTCTGGGATATTCGTGAAGCTTTTGTTTTGAACCTACATTGTGCATAAGGGAGTTCAATATTAAATGATGGATATCAAGCCTATTGTGAGACCCGTAGGGCAGGGGAAGATAGAAGCATTTATGAGAACACCCACCTATCGAGAGATAGGTGTCAAAATAGAAGCAACGGTATCTTGGATTTTGCATTGATTGATACAAGTCCATATGTGCATGGAAAATGCATATATGGACTTTTTGTTCAGTTACTTATATGAAATTTTAGTCAATGTTTTAGAATAGCTGATAATGTGGTACTAATAAGTCAATATGAAACAAATTAATAAAAGTTTAATCATATCTGTTTTACAGGATATAATATGGGTAGCTAATAGTTAAGACCAATATTTAATGAAGATATCCATAAAATTAACAGGTCCAATAAAACATGAAGTGGTGGTTTTGGACTTGATTGTAAAGAACCGCAAAAAGATATAGAAGGAGGAATGGTTTTGGCAAAGCCAAAGAAGCCTAGATTTAAGGTAGCTAGGCATCTAGGGGAGAATGTCTATAATCACCCTAAGGCACTTAAGAGAGGAGTCAAACCTTACAGAAAGCAATCGGAATATGGTAAGCAGTTATTGGAAAAGCAAAAACTTAAAGCATATTACGGGGTTATGGAACGTCAATTCCGGCGTTATGTGAGTGAGGCTTTAAAGGCAAGGGAGAATCCGGGAATAGTGCTGATTCAGAAGCTTGAGACAAGGTTAGACAACATTGTATATCGACTGGGATATGGCTCTACACTGCGACAAGCTAGGCAAATTGTAGGACATGGCCATATTCGAGTAAATGGCCAAAAAGTTGATATACCTTCCTATCAACTAAAGGTAGGAGATGAAATTAGCTTAAGTGAAAGAGCCAAAAACAAAGATCTTTTTCGTGAGAATTTTCAATCCATATCCCTAACCCTTAGCTACCTGGTAAAGGATCTAGATACGTTGACAGGCCGTCTGGTAAGTATACCGGATGCTGATGAAATACCAATAAACGTAGATATGTCCCTTATTGTGGAATTCTACTCTAGAAGTTAATAGCAAGATGTGGCTATTATCAAAGTTTTATAAAAGAGTCGGAGTTTTCTTATACCGATTCTTTTTTCTTGTCATATTTTTTGAAAATGTGACCTGCATCACAGCTTTATTAGTAAGAACTTTGTAGTATATATTTGGATAGCGCACTGATGATAAAATTAATCAGTTAGAGAATGATAATTAATATAGAAAGAAACCATCAATAGATGCTATCAGGTTGGGGAGATATAAAGAAGAGGTGATAAATCTTAGAGCAAAAGTGTAATTACTGATTCAATGAAGTCAAATATGGGTAATATAAAACGAAAGTATATTAATAATTGGAGGTATACCATTATGAAAATAAATGCTAATATGACCATAGGAGAACTAATAAGGACCTATCCTCAAACCGTCGAGGCTCTTTTTGAATTCAATATGGGATGTGTTGGATGCCCTTCAGCCCAGGGTGAGACCCTGGCAGAGGCTGCTATGGTTCATGGTATCAAGTTAGATGATCTTCTAGAAAAACTAAACCAGGCGGTATAGATTTATGGATAGTATAAATCTTATGGTGGAGGAGCATAGAAACATAAAGCGGATGCTTAAGATTATACGAGAGTACTGCTATAAAATATTGAAAGACGAAGATGTTCAATATGAAGACTTTTATAAAATGATTGATTTTATAAGAAGCTATGCCGATGACCACCACCATGGTAAGGAAGAAGAGCTGCTATTTAATAGAATGGTAGACGAACTGGGACCAGCAGCCCAAAAGCTTGTAACCCATGGAATGTTGGTAGAACATGATTTAGGGAGACTTTATACCAAGCAGTTGGAAGATGCGCTAACAAAGGTTTTAGATGGAGATGAAGAGGCAAAACTAGACCTTATTGGAAATGCTATGGCATATGCAGATCTACTCCATAGACATATTGATAAAGAAGATAGGGTGGTCTACGAGTTTGCTAGAAAGAATCTAGAAAAAGATACCTTGGATAAGATAAACTACGAATGTACTATCTTTGAAAACAGGGCCAGAGAAGAAAATGTTCAAAATAACTATCTAAATCTATTAGATGAATTGGAAACCAACCTTTCTATATGACAAATAATGCAAATATAGAATTGTAAAACATATAGGGGATTAGTAATATCCTCTATATGTTATTATTGAAAGCAATAGAATTTTATAGGGAATTACAAAAAAATTATACATTTCTCGAAGGTATGTAACATACGTTACATACCTTATAGTCCATTTTCTTTATAATACACAATGTAAAGCTCGCATGTTATACTATTATTGAAAGAGCAGGAAAAGAAATGAAAAGAATGAAGAAGGTAGAAATCTTCCAGTCTTCTTAAAGAAGCAAATCTAAAGAAAATCATTAGAAAAACAGGAGGTACACACATGAACATGTTTTGTTATCAATGTCAGGAAACAGCAAGAGGTACTGGTTGTACGGTTAGGGGAGTCTGTGGTAAAACATCTGAGGTATCAAACCTACAAGATTTACTAATCTATACTGTAAAAGGAATTTCGGAAATAGTAGTAAAGGGAAAGTTGGATGTCAAGGAATTAGGCGATATTAACCATCAAGTGTTAAATAGTCTTTTTATCACAATCACCAATGCTAACTTTGATGATGATGCAATTGAAGAAGAAATTAATCTAATGCTAAGCCTGAGAGATAGCCTAAGAGAAAAAATAGATGTTGATAACCTACATGATAGTGCTACATTTGAGGTCAACTCTAGGGAAGATATGTTGGAGAAGGCCAAAACTTCAGGTATACTGTCTACAGAAAATGAGGACATTAGATCCTTAAGGGAAATGATTACCTACGGTATAAAAGGATTAGCCGCCTATACCGACCATGCCCTCAATATTGGTAAGGAAAACTATGACCTATATGTTTTTATTTACGAAGCTATGGCAGCTACCGTAAATGACAGCTTGACGGTAGATGATTTAGTCGCCCTAACATTAAAGACCGGTGAACAAGGTGTGGCAGCTATGGCCCTGCTTGATGAAGCTAACACCTCGAAATATGGGAATCCGGAGATTACCGAGGTTGATATTGGTGTAAGAAATAATCCCGCTATCTTGATATCGGGACACGACCTGACAGATTTGGAACAGCTACTTGAGCAGACTCAAGGTACTGGCGTTGATGTATATACTCATGGCGAGATGTTGCCTGCTCATTATTATCCAGCCTTCAAGAAATATGATAATTTTGTAGGTAACTATGGAAATGCTTGGTGGAAACAAGTAGGAGAGTTTGAGTCCTTCAATGGTCCAATTTTATTCACCACCAACTGCATAGTTCCTCCTAGAAGTGAAGAGGTAAGGAAGAGAATCTTTACCACAGGGGCAACCGGATATCCAGGATGTGTCCATATAGAAGCCGATGAGGATGGCAAGAAGGATTTCTCTCAGATTATAGAACTGGCTAAGAAGCTAAATGCACCTATTGAGATAGAACAGGGTACAATTGTAGGTGGATTTGCCCATAATCAAGTCTTTGCATTGGCTGATAAGGTGGTAGAGGCAGTAAAGACAGGAGCCATCAAAAAGTTCTTTGTAATGGCAGGATGTGATGGAAGGATGAAATCCAGAGACTATTATACAGAATTTGCTAAGAATCTGCCTCAGGATACCGTAATCCTTACTGCTGGATGTGCCAAGTATAGATACAATAAGTTGAATCTTGGAGATATCGGGGGTATACCAAGGGTATTGGATGCAGGTCAATGTAATGATTCCTACTCCCTTGCACTAATAGCTCTCAAACTAAAGGAGATTTTCCAACTAGATGATATCAATGAACTACCTATAGCATATAACATTGCTTGGTATGAGCAAAAAGCCGTTATTGTGTTGCTTGCTCTACTATATCTGGGTGTAAAGAATATTCATCTAGGGCCAACCCTTCCCGGCTTCTTATCTCCAAACGTAGCTAATGTTTTAGTGGAACAATTTGGGATCGGGGGAATTGGTGAAGTAGACGAAGATATCGAGATGTTCATGGGTGCCTAAGGAAATAAAAAGATAAGAATATCCCCTAGCTTTAAGTGTTGAAGCTAGGGGTTTTTATGCTAAAAAATTCGTAAAAACCACCTTGTTTATGAGTGGATTTTATGATATTATTTAATTAATAGAATATAAGTTATGCGGAGATTAAGAGTCGTGCTAAAAAAGAGCAGAAGAATGCTCTGTTTTTAGTGCGGCTTTTTTATTTTTTAGGCTAGCAAAGGTTGCTTAATCTTTTAGCTTCTATAACTTTTGTAAAACCTAAGAGCATAATACAAAAAATATAAAGGGTGATAATTGTGGAAAAGGATGTAAAATGGATTGATTTTAATACTATGGAAAGATTTATGATCGATGTTTTCAAAGGGGTAGGAGTTCCCGAGGAAGAGGCAAAGATTTGCGCCGATGTGCTTATAGAGGCTGACAAGCAGGGTATTGATTCTCATGGCACTAATAGGCTAAAACCTATATACTATGATAGGATCAATGATGGCATTCAGTTTGCCAAAACAAATTTCGAGATAGTCAAGGAAGGGCCTACTACTGCTGTTGTAGATGGACACAATGGCATGGGTATGGTAATCTCCAAAAGATCAATGGAGATGGCCATAGAAAAAGCCAAGAAGTATGGCATGGGTATGGTAGCTGTAAGAAATTCTACCCATTATGGTATTGCCGGATATTACGCCAAGATGGCTGTAGATGCTGGTATGATCGGTATTACTGGCACCAATGCCAGGCCTTCCATAGCCCCCACCTTTGGTGTTGAAAATATGCTGGGCACTAATCCTCTTACTTTTGGGATGCCAACTGACGAAGACTTTCCCTTTATGTTGGATTGTGCTACATCCATTACCCAGCGGGGAAAGATTGAGGTATATGACAAGATAGGTAAAGAAATGCCTGAGGGATGGGTGATAGATGAAGAGGGGAACTACCAGACCGATCCACATAAAGTATTGCAAGATCTAGTAAAGGGAACTGCTGCATTAACGCCCTTAGGAGGGGCCGGTGAAGAGTTGGGCGGCTATAAGGGATATGGATACGCAACAGTAGTGGAAATACTCTCGGCAGCCCTTCAGGGCGGAAGCTTCCTAAAGATGCTACTAGGCTTTGAAAATGGTAAGAAGGTGCCTTACCGACTTGGACACTTTTTTATAGCTATTGATATTTCGGCTTTTACCGAGCTGGATGACTTTAAAAATACTACAGGCGATATCTTAAGAACCTTGCGAAATTCTAAAAAGGCAAAAGGACAGGATAGGATTTATACACCAGGCGAAAAAGAATATGATACTTGGCTTTATAGAAAAGACAAAGGAGTTCCAGTAAATCAAGAACTATTAAAGGATCTTATTGCTATGAGGGATGAGCTAGGGCTAGAAGGTTATGAATTTTAATTAAATGGTATGGGAGTGGAGACTAAGATGAGCATAAAAAAAGAGGCCTTGGACTTACACCGTAAGTGGAGAGGAAAAATTGAAGTTAAGAGTAGAGTAGAGATAAGAGACAGCAAGGATCTCTCTCTAGCCTATACTCCGGGCGTAGCAGAGCCTTGCATAGCAATTAAAGAGGATATAAGTCTATCCTATGAATATACTAGAAGATGGAATACAGTAGCTGTTGTAACCGATGGAAGTGCAGTACTAGGTCTGGGAGATATTGGGCCTGAAGCCGGAATGCCGGTAATGGAAGGTAAATGTGTCTTGTTTAAGGCATTTGCCGATGTTGATGCCATTCCTCTATGTATAAGGTCAAAGGATGTTGATGAAATAGTCAACACCATAAAACTCTTATCAGGAAGCTTTGGTGGTATAAACCTTGAAGATATATCAGCACCTAGATGCTTTGAGATAGAGAGAAGGCTGAAAGAGGAATGCGATATACCCATATTTCATGATGATCAACACGGGACAGCCATTGTGGTTTTAGCAGCTGTGATAAATGCCCTTAAAATAGTGGGCAAGGATATAAAGGATATAAAAGTTGTAGTAAATGGTTTGGGTGCAGCAGGGACAGCTATCACCAGGCTGCTTATGAGTACGGGCTTAAAGAATGTTATAGCCTGCGATATTGAAGGTGCCATCTATGAGGGCATGGAAGGCTTGGATCCAGAGAAAGAAGCTATGGCAAAGATTACTAATCCAGAAAAGAAAAAGGGTATGCTAAAGGATGTAATAGTTGGTGCAGACTTATTCATAGGTGTATCTGCGCCAAATGTATTAACTCAGGATATGATTAGAACCATGGCTAAGGATCCCATTATATTTGCTATGGCCAACCCAGTTCCTGAAATAATGCCTGACCTGGCCAAAGAGGCAGGAGCCAGGGTAGTAGGGACAGGAAGATCGGATTTTGCAAATCAAATAAACAATGTCCTGGCTTTCCCCGGGGTATTTAGAGGTGCCCTTGATATTAGATCTAGCGATATAAATGATGAAATGAAAATAGCGGCAGCTCAGGCTATTGCTGATCTTATAGGGCCTGAGGAATTAAGGGAAGAGTATATAATTCCAGCGGCTTTTGATGAGAGAGTGACTCAGGCTGTTGCTAAAGCTGTAGCAAGGGCAGCCAGGGAGTCGGGTGTAGCCAAGTAACTTAAATAGCAGTCAATCTAAAATCTAGTAAAGGGAATGGAAAATATCCATTCCCTTTTATTATCCTGTTGACAAACTTATACAAGGATATATAATTTATACATGAACTATTCATACTTAAACAATTAATATATAAAGGAGGGATATAGGTGGAAGAATCTCTGTCTTGGATTGTCTATAGGAAATTAAGACATGTCCATTATAAAACCAAGAAGGAAGTACGCAATAAGTTAGCCCAGGAAGGGATTACCTGGCCCCAATTCCATGCCCTCTACCATATAGGAGAGGAAGATGGAATTACTACTAAGAAGCTGGCTAAAAAGCTCAACTGCAATGCAAGCAATATGACAGGCATCATAGATAGGATGGAAGAAAACAATTGGGTCTATAGACAACAGTCCGAGGACGACCGTAGGATATGGATAATAAAACTAACCCAAGAGGGTGAAGATTTTAGAAATAAACTTATTCCCATGCATCACAAAAATATAAAGGAATACATGGGCATCTTAAGTGAGCAGGAACTGCTTACACTAGCAGAAATCCTAGACAAATTACTAGAGAGGGAAGCGAGGTAGAACAAAATGAAGGAATTAAAGGCATTATCCCCTTTTGCCAAGCCCTACAAATGGCTAATAGTACTTGCTACTTTAAGCATGATAGGAGTTACAGCTATGAACATGCTTGCACCTTGGCTAATAAGGTATTTTATCAGGATAGTAACTGAGGCATCACAACACCAAATAAGCATTGACCAGATAACTGGTTTAGCTTTGGCTGCACTACTTGTATACATAATAAGAGCTGTGTCTCAGTTTGGGGCGGATTATATATCTCATCATGCAGCATGGAGCATGCTGGACGACATTAGGTCCCATCTCTATGGACATATGCAAAGGCTATCCTTAAAATATTACCAGGACAGACAAACAGGCGAGCTTATGTCCAGGGTTATAAACGATACTAACAATTTTGAACAGTTATTAGCCCATGCTATACCAACCATTGTAGTTAATGGTCTTATGCTAATTAGTGTTACAGCAATTCTCTTTACCATGAATGCCACCCTGGCCCTTTACACCCTGATTCCCATTCCATTATTGGCCTGGATGGTATTAAAATTCAGCAAGATATCCCGTCCAATGTTTAGGCAGGCCCAGGATAGAATAGCAGAAGTAAACTCCATACTTCAAGACAACTTTACCGGTATCAAGGAGATCAAAGCCTTTACCAAAGAAAAGTATGAAAAGGGGAGAACAGGCCAGCGTTTATCCGCATATACCAAGGCAATACTGCAAGCTCTCAGACTATCTAATGCCTTTCACCCAAGTGTGGAGCTGGTGTCTAGTATAGGTACGGTTATATTGATCTTCTTCGGTGGTAGAATGGCCCTGGCCAATGATCTACCGATAGAGGATCTAGTAGCTTTTTTGCTCTATCTAGGATCCTTCTATCAGCCCATCACTGCTTTGGGACGAATAAATGAGGGACTGCAGCAGGCCCTGGCTAGCGCAGAGAGGGTGGTAGAGATTTTAGATGAGGAGCCCGAAATTCAAGATTCCCCCAATGCAATAGAAGTAGATCGTGCTAAAGGAGATATCGAGTTCAGAAATGTAAACTTTCATTATGAAAAGGATATTCCTGTTCTTAAGGATGTTTCCTTTAAGGTTAGGCCAGGAGAAAGTCTTGCCCTAGTAGGGCCTACAGGTGTAGGAAAAACCACCTTGGCTAATCTGGTACCCAGGTTCTATGATCCAATATCTGGGGAAATACTAATGGATGGCATGGGTATACAAAATATCAAACTCTCCTGCCTTCGTCAGCAGATCAGTTTCGTATCCCAAGATATATTCCTATTTAATGGCACCATAAGAGATAATATATTATATGGAAGAATGGACGCAAGTGATGATGAGGTCATTGCCGCTGCCAAAGCTGCCAATGCCCATGAATTTATACTAGAACTTATTGACGGATATGACACCAGGGTAGGGGAGAGAGGAGTAAAGCTTTCTGGTGGGCAAAAACAAAGAATATCCATAGCCCGTGCTATACTAAAAGATGCACCTATTTTAATACTTGATGAGGCAACATCGGCAGTGGATACTCAGACTGAAAGGCTTATTCAAGAATCCCTGGATAGATTGATGGAGACCAAAACCACTATAGTAATTGCCCATCGCCTGTCTACCATACAGAAGGCCGATCAGATTATTGTCCTAGAAGAAGGAGAGATAGTAGAACAAGGTAAGCATGATCAGCTATTGGAGGCCGGCGGACTTTATAGTCAGCTATGCAAGGCTCAAAGTACCAACCAGCTCCTTGCAGTATAACAGAGAATGTCTTAACATAACACGACTGCCAGATAATATATTTTGGCAGTCTTTTGCATATCTTCAAACATATTATAGAATTCTGCCTTATTGAATTGCTTATTCCCTACTTCATTGAATTGTTTGAACGAGCAGTGTATAATTATTAGCGATAGATATACATAGAAAGATTGTACGATTTATATTTAAACATTAGCTGATTTTTATATTAAGTGGATTTTATCTAAGCAATTCATATATAGACCTAATTGTCCTATTTTTTGGTATTGGTATTCCGGTTGGCATCCTTTTTTCATTAGGCCAGGAATAAAGACTTTGGAAGATTTTATGAAATAGGGTTAATAAATACAATTATCTTTGGAGGTATATTATGTATAAATTTAATGTTCCAAAAGAAAAACAAGTACGTGTAATCGTTGATACAGATGCCAAAAATGAAGCAGATGATCAATATGCCATCGTACATGCACTACTTACACCCAAATTCAATATCAAAGGAATAGTCGCATCCCATTTTGGTACGAGACGAACCAGGACATCTATGGAAGAGAGCTATGAAGAGTGTGTTAAACTTCTTGATTTGATGGAACCGACGGGGAAGGTTGATGTACTTAGAGGTGCTAAAGAAGCAATTGTTAGCGAAAGAGAATATGAGTTTTC
The DNA here is from genome assembly GCA_012518075.1 of Clostridiales bacterium. GTDB lineage: Bacteria > Bacillota > Clostridia > Caldicoprobacterales > UBA3941 > JAAYTG01. The sequence continues at coordinate 40,457 of JAAYTG010000148.1, forward strand.
CGAAGGTGCAAGAAGGATAGTGGATGAAGCATTATCTGATGATCCTTCTAAGCTATTTGTAGTTTTTCTAGGACCTATTACCAATCTGGCCTGCGCCTACCTACACAACCCAGAAATTGCAGGCAAGCTTACTGCAATCTGGATCGGAGGGGCTCCATATCCTGAAGGAGGGTCTGAATTCAATTTAAGCAATGATATTGAAGCTGCTAGAATTATCATGAAATCTGACATTGAATTGTGGCAGGTGCCTACAAACGCATTTAGCCGGATAGTTACAAGCCTTGCAGAACTACAAGACAAGGTATATCCCTGCGGTAAAGTTGGGAAATACTTGTTCGAACAGATGGTAGAGTTCAATACGGCCATAGTTGGCCATTATGAGGGGTGGCCTCATGGTGAAAGTTGGACACTAGGGGATTCTGCAGTAATTGGTTTGATGTTAGATCCTCACGATTATGCATGGACTATGAGAGAAGCTCCTTTAATAGATGAAGATATGAAGTATCATTTTGATGGCAATGGTCGTCAAATAAGGGTTTATCATGATATAGACAGTCGCTTTATATTAGAGGACATGTTTGCTAAGCTGAAGATAAATTATGGAAGCTAATAAAGCAAAATCTCTTTAAATATATGTTAGATATTTGCTTGTTATTGTGAATACCATAAGTACCCTAGCAAAGCTACTGTTGATTATTAAAAAAATCCTTAACATTATCAATCAATTAATCTGTTGAGCCTTAAAGAGCATGTAAATATAATGGAGGTAAGGATATGGGAAAAATCAAGATAGGATTTGCTCCAACTAGAAGAAATCTTTTTAGTGCACCGGATGCAATAAAGTATAGAAATCTAAATTGAAAATGGCGAGCTATTACAGCATTGCGGGCCTTGGCCAATATCTGTTGCTAAGGAAAAACCAATTTTAGGATATCCTTTGGCCTTTGATCATCCAGGCAGCATCACTGCAGAGGCCAAGCATG
>JAAYTG010000149.1 GCA_012518075.1 Clostridiales bacterium
AGCATACAAAAGAATTAGTTATTGTTTAGAATAGATAAATTAGTTATGAAGTGGACGTTTAATAGACATTATGATAATAAAATTGACTAGTATAGCGATTCTAATTATATACATAAGTCTATAAAAAAGAGCCCTTATATAAGAGCTCTTGCAACAACTTTGTATGAATTAGTCAGTAAACTTTTTTAAAAGGATAGATGCATTGTGCCCTCCAAATCCGAAGGAGTTGGATAGGGCGTACTCTATCTTGCCCTTTCGTCCTATATTGGGGACATAATCCAAATCACATTTTGGATCAGGGGTAGTGTAATTTATCGTGGGTGCTAAAAACTGTTCTTCTAGTATTTTAACAATTGCTATGGCTTCAATACCACCAGCTGCCCCCAGTAGATGCCCTGTCATAGATTTTGTTGAGCTTACTGCCAATTTGTAAGCGTGATCTCCAAAGACGTCTTTTATGGCCGTAGTCTCAAATTCATCATTATAAGCAGTAGAGGTACCATGAGCATTAATATAGTCTACCATACTAGCTTCTATTCCTGCAGACCTTATGGCCTCTCCCATGGCTCTTGCGCCCCCTTCTCCGTCAGGTGCGGGAGCTGTGATATGATAGGCATCAGCCGTGGCTCCATAGCCCACTATCTCGGCAAGAATATTTGCTCCTCTATTTATTGCATGCTCATAGCTTTCCAGAATGAGAATACCGGCACCCTCACCCATTACAAATCCATCTCTGTCTGCATCAAAGGGTCTGGAAGCTGTCTTTGGATCTTGATTTCGGGTAGACATAGCCCTCATAGAACAAAACCCAGCTAAGGCTAGAGGTGTTATGGGAGCTTCACTTCCACCCGTTATGATCACATCTGCATCTCCTAATCTAATGGTTTTAAATGCTTCTCCTATTGCACTGGTAGCCGAAGCACAGGCGGTGACCATTGTAGTATTTATTCCCTTAGCACCAAAAGCTATTGAAATTTGACCGGCTGCCATATTTGCAATCATCATTGGTATAAAAAAAGGACTTACCCTATTTGGGCCTTTCGTATAAAGAGTATTGGCTTGTTGCTCCAAAGTCTCAAGCCCACCAATTCCAGACCCCAGTATTACACCAAAACGTTCTTGATTCACCGTATCAATATCAAAGTCAGCCTTTTTCATAGCTTCATAGGTTGCTGCCATTGCAAATTGAGTAAATCGATCCATTCTTCTGGCTTCCCTACGATCCATATAATCTTGGGGATCAAAATCACCCACCAATGCCGCCATTTGGGTTGAGAATTTGTCAACATCAAATCTATCAATCTTATCTATTCCATTTTTACCTTGCTTTAATGCATCCCAAAATGTATCTACATCATTTCCTAAAGGGGTTATCGCCCCCATTCCTGTTATTACCACTCTTTTTGGCATAGAGACCTCCCCGATGCAAGGTGCTGCATCAATAAACTAATAATTAATATAATAATTTCATATACAGCGATTATGTCTTATAAGTTAACCTAGTCTAAAATCATGCAATCTGCACAATAACTAGAATAACAAGTGTTTTTCATATCGCCATAATCATGTGAATATTCAGTTTCTTAAATTTCTAATAAGTCGTACTAATATTTTGATATTGAGCCCTCACACAGGAAGGCTCAATATCTCGTTTTAGTCATTAGGAATGTTTGTTAATATAGTCAATAACATCTCCAATTGTTGAGATCTTTTCTGCTTCCTCATCGGGTATTTCCATATCAAACTCTTCTTCTAAAGCCATTATTAACTCAACAATATCCAAAGAATCTGCCCCTAAATCATCAATAAATGAGGCTTCTAGCGTTACCTCATCAGCCTCTACCCCCAGCTGTTCTACTATAATTCCTTTTATCTTATCGAAACTCATGTCTTACACCTCCTTTCAAGAATTAATTAAGAAGCTATAAAAGCTTAATTGATATACAATAAATGTCTATATAATATATTGATGATATTACATTAACATTCCACCGTCAACATTTATCACCTGACCAGTAATGTACGAACTATAATCCGAAGCTAAAAAGGCTACCAAGTTTGCCACATCTTTAGGGCTACCATATCTCCCCAGAGGAATCCCCGATAGTATTTGATCTTTCACCTTATCGGATAAGACATCGGTCATATCTGTATGGATAAAGCCAGGAGCTACCACATTAACCTGGATGTTACGGGAAGCAAGTTCCTTGGCCACGGATTTTGAAAAACCAATAATACCTGCCTTGGCAGCAGCATAATTAGCCTGTCCCGCATTACCAGCTATTCCAGTTACCGATGAAATGTTTATAATCTTGCCACTGCGCTTTTTCATCATTGTTCTGGAAACAGCTTTCGTACAATTGAATACTCCTTTTAAGTTGATATCCATTACTCTATCCCAATCTTGTTCTTTCATTCTCATAAGTAATCCGTCTCGAGTAACTCCAGCATTGTTTACCAGGATATCTAAAGTCCCCCACTTTCCAACTATTTCATCTATTATTCTATCCACTGTCTGAGCACTGGATACATCGCCTGCAACTGCTATAGCCTGGCCGCCTTCCTGCTCTATGATCCCCACTACCTCATTTGCTGCCTCAGGACTGGAGGAATAGTTGACAGCTACTGCTGCACCTAGTCCTGCTAATTTCAGGGCTATGGCTCTACCAATTCCTCTTGAAGCCCCTGTCACAAGGGCAACCTTGCCAGTTAACATCAGATCTCACCTTCCAATCCCCGTAATGTTTTCTCTAATGAACTTATATCCTCAACATTATAACTCTTTATATCTCTAGATATCCTTCTTAAAAAACCATTTAGGGCTTTTCCCGGTCCCACTTCTATAAAGGTGTCAATTCCTTGACTGATCATATATCTAACACTCTCTTCCCATCTAACGGGGCTGCTTACCTGCATTACTAGATTCTCCAAAATTCTAGTAGGATTAAACTCAGAAGTAGCGTGTACATTGGACACCAACGGAATGGTCGGTCTCTTAATTGTAATTTTCTCCAACTCTCCTCTTAGTCTAATTCCTGCAGGCTCAAGAAGCGGTGAATGAAAAGGAGCGCTAACTGGAAGCATCAAGGTTCTTCTGGCTCCCATCTGCTTTGCTAAGCTGCATGCCTCTGCCACAGCCCTCTTGTGTCCGGATACCACAATTTGCCCTGGACAATTATAGTTGGCTGGATTCACTGTCCCTTCTACCTCTGCAAGACGGCAGCATTCTTCCACTTTTTCAGTGGGCAAGCCTATTATGGCGGCCATCGCTCCTACTCCAATTGGCACGGCCTGCTGCATGAACTGCCCTCTCTTTCGCACCAACCTAATTGCATCTTCAAGGGATAAGGCCTCGGCCAATACAGAAGCGCCATACTCTCCTAAACTAAGGCCTGCTGTCATATAAGGACTATACCCATGCTCTTTTAGTGCCATCGTAGCAGCTATGCTGACTAGTAGTATAGCCGGCTGGGTATTTTCCGTCTTCAATAAATCCTCTTCCGGACCCTTAAAGCACAGATTGGTCATATCCACGCCTAAAACTTCATTTGCCTTTTGATAAAGCTTTTTAACCCTATCAAAAGAGTCGTATAGTTCTTGACCCATACCTACATATTGGGACCCCTGGCCGGGAAAAATAAAAGCAATCTTTCTCATGACATTCTCCTCTAATATGCCCATTTCATCAGTGCTGATGCCCAGGTCAATCCACCACCAAAACCTACCATGATAATATTATCTCCCTTGCTTATAATATTGGACTCTACGGCTTCATCTAGGGCTACAGGTATTGACGCTGCAGACATGTTGCCAAACCTATCTAGATTTACATAAACTTTATCCTCATCCAATTTTAGTCTCTTTCTAGCAGCTTCAATGATCCTAATATTAGCCTGATGGGGTATCAAAAAATCTATATCTTTATTAGTAAGGCCCGCAAGTGTTACTGCTCTTTCCGAAGCCGAAGTCATAATGCGTACAGCAAACTTGAAAACCTCACTACCATCCATATAGATATAGTGGAGTCTTTTCTCTACAGTTTTTAGGTCTGCTGGCATACGTGAGCCACCTGCTTCAATCTTTAACAGGTCAGAGCCCCCTCCATCGGCCCCCAGGTATCGGGACAAGATTCCATACTCCTTGTCTACTCTGCCCACTACTGTTGCTCCTGCCCCATCCCCAAACAGGATGCATGTATTTCTATCGGTCCAATCAGTGAACTTGCTAAGGCTCTCTGCACCAATCACCAAGATATTTCTGTATATGCCCGAGGCGATAAACTGATCCGCAGTTATCAAACCATATATGAATCCTGAGCAAGCAGCATTTATGTCAAAGGCAGCTGCATTAACCGCTCCAATATTCTCTTGTACTATACAAGCAGTGGAGGGAATATTATTATCTGGGGTTGCGGTTGCTACTATTATAAGTTCTATCTCCTTTGGGGATAAGTTTGCTTTTTTTATTGCCCTCTTTGCTGCAATACTTGCCATATCAGATGTGGCCATAGTAGCATCAGCTATGCGTCTTTCTCTGATACCTGTACGTGAGACAATCCACTCATCTGAGGTATCAATAATTTCTTCCAAATCCTTATTGGTAACTATATTATCGGGAATATAGCTGCCAGTGCCGATGATACCTGCCTTAAATAGTGCTCCCATCTTAAACCTCCTTGCTGTCCCCCGCTATATGAGCTTTAATATTGCTCAACACTTGTTGTTCTGCAAAGAGCATACCTTGACGGATGGCGTTTTTTATTGCTCTAGCATCTGAACTGCCGTGAGCCTTTATTATGCCGCCATTTATTCCTAGTAAAGGTGCTCCCCCATGTTCAGCATAATCCATAGTATCTTTAAGGCTTCTTAAGCTAGGCTTTAATAACAAAGCCCCAATCTTGGACCTAAAGTCCTTGGTAAACTCCTCTTTCATTATGCCAAATATGTTGGATGCAAGCCCTTCTGTTAGTTTTAATATTATATTCCCTGTAAAACCATCACATACAACAATATCCACTATTCCAGCAGGAATATCCCTGGCCTCTACATTGCCAAAGAAATTGATATTCTTTTGATCCTGTAGGAGGGAGTAGGTTTCCTTGGTCAGCTCATTACCCTTGGTGTCTTCTGTTCCAATATTGACCAAACCTACTGTAGGTTTTTCCCTACCTAGGACCTTTTCCATATATACCGAGCCCATTATAGCAAACTGAACCAGATTAATAGGTTTGCAATCCGCGTTGGCTCCTGCATCTACCAACAATACTGGATTCTTTTTTGTAGGAATCAATGGTGCCAGTGCAGGTCTATTAATACCCTTAATCCTACCTACTCTTAACAATCCTCCTGCCATGAGTGCACCAGTACTTCCAGCAGAAATAAATACACTACTGGGATCTTGACGGAGCAACTCAAACCCTCTTACCATAGAGGAATCTTTTTTCCGTTTTATGGCAGTAACAGGAGTCTCATCCGGTTCTATGACCTCACTAGCGTTTATAATTTCGAAAAATTCTAAAGATGCATTCATAGCTGTTAGATGTTTTTTTATAAGATCCTCTTTCCCTACTAGGGTTAGATTTAACCTATACTCATTGGCCGCTTCCACACATCCCTTTAATACTTCAATAGGGGCATGGTCCCCTCCCATTGCATCAACAATTATCTTCATCATCCATTGCCTCCCGATATACTATCTACTACATCTGTACCTATAGAAACCAAGATAAATTTGCCTCTAAAAGCTTCTTCTTGCCTTACCTTAATCTTAACCCATACAAAATACTTATTTCCCCTTCTTCGTATCACTTCAGCCTTTGCAACTAATTTATCTCCAGCATATATAGGCACCTTATATTTAATGTTAGCTACTCCCGTTAAGGCAACACGAGCATCAATTACTGCCAAGGCTAGGGATTCGGCCTGGGCAAATATGTAGTGCCCTCTTACTACCCTAGAGCGTTCGAAAACCATGTCATCAGTGGTGTTAAGTATGGATATCCCCCTCTTGCCCAGTTCAATATCTACCAATTCACCTATTATTTCCTTACCCTCAATAGATCTTAACTTGCTATAGTTCCGTTCAGCTACATGCTTAATTCGTTCTCTCAGCTCAGGAATGCCAAGCTCCAGTCTATCCAATCTAATGGTTTGTATGCTGACATTAAATAACTCGCTTAGTTCTTCATCGGTCATAAACGGGTCTTGGTTCAAGCTTTCAATCAAACGCATTTGTCTATCCTTCTTGGATAAGACACCCTTTGACATAAATCAATCACCCTCTTTATCCTTTACCTTATTTCTCCAAACCCCTTTTAAACATTAATATTAATAAACCCTTTACCATGCTTTAACAACATGCTGTTAGTATCTGGTGCTAGAGCTAGTATATAATATTTAATACTATTATGCAATACTTATTTAACAAGATTTAATAATTTAATATAAGTATTCAAATCTGTTCTATCCTTGTTTTTATTCATGAAAGATTCAATATATCCATCATGGACGCAAAGAAAAAACCTACCCCGCTTATAGCA
>JAAYTG010000150.1 GCA_012518075.1 Clostridiales bacterium
CTAGCTTTCTACCCAACTGCCTAAACTGCCTACCCAATTTAGTCCCCAATTTAAACCATCACCTAATTTCATATATTTTGCATAATTAAAAGACATTTTACATTATAACACAAAAATTATGGTTTGTGGCCGGCCTCCGGATTAAACAGCTCCCTTATCTCCTCCTCGGTCATCTTAGATAACAAGGACTGACCGGGCTTTATAACCCTATCTATAAGCTCCTTCTTTTTCTGCTGAAGGGCAAATATCTTCTCCTCGATGGTGCCTCGAGTGATAAGCTTCATCACATGGACCACTTTTTCCTGACCTATCCTATAGGCCCTATCAGTGGCTTGATCCTCCACTGCAGGGTTCCACCAGGGGTCAAAATGGATGACGGTGTCGGCACCCGTTAGGTTTAGACCCGTTCCTCCAGCCTTGAGTGAAATCAAAAAGATATCCCCCAGTCCTCCATTAAAAGCCCTAACCAATCGTCCCCTCTCCTTGGTGGGAGTAGAGCCATCCAAATATAGATATTCTATTTGTTTAGCTTCCAAAAACTTCTTTATTATATTTAGCATACCGGTAAACTGAGAAAAGAGCAGGATCCGATGTCCCCCCTGGATAGCCTCATCTATGATGTCCTCCAGTAGCTCCATCTTTCCGCTCCCCCCCTTGTAGTTCTCCAAAAAGGTGGAAGGATGGCAGCAGATCTGGCGCAAGCGTGTTAGGCCTGCCAGGATCTTGATATGGCTCTTATTAAGGCCCTTATTTTCGATCTCTTTTTCTATATCTTCCCTTATTCTATGCATATAGGCCAGGTATACTTTTTTCTGTTCGGTGGTTAGCTCAGCACTTACCTTATGCTCTATTTTTTCTGGCAGCTCCCTCAGTACATCTTTTTTTAGTCGTCTCAAAATAAAGGGCTTTATATGATAGGATAATTGCCGGGCTGCCTCTTCATCACCATCTTTTACTATGGGGACTTCAAACCGCTTTTTGAACCTGCTATAGGAAAAGAGATAACCAGGCATAATAAAGTCAAATATAGACCATAGCTCCGATAGGGCATTCTCCATAGGGGTACCGGTAAGGGCCAAACGCACCCCTGCATTGATAGTCTTTACTATCTTGGCACTTTGGGAGTCAGGATTCTTTATATGCTGGGCCTCATCCAATATACAGTATCTAAAGAAATAATCTTCCAGCTCATCCCCATCCCGCCTTATTAAGGGATAGGAGGTTATGACCAGGTCCACATGGTCTATATCCTTAATTTTTTCCAGCCGCTCCTCTTTACTTCCCGTCAGTACCAAGGTTTTAAGGCAAGGAGCGAACTTTTTAACCTCATCTTCCCAGTTGTAGACCAGGGAGGTCGGAACTACTGCCAGCGAGGGCTGGGACCCCTTCTCCTCCTTATCCGATAGAAGAAGGGCTATAACCTGCAGTGTCTTTCCAAGGCCCATGTCATCTGCTAGTATTCCTCCCAAGCCATAGGAAGACAGGCTCTTTAGCCACCTAAAGCCAAAGACTTGATAGCCTCTTAGTATATTTTTAAGGCTCTCTGGTGGAGATAGATCAAGGTCTCCAGGCTCCTTTATACTGCTGACCAGCTCTTTAAAGGCACTACTTCGACTAAAGTCTTTGATATGGCTATTATTTATCTGCTCATCCAGAAACATGGCACGATACTTGGGTATTATTACAGTATCCTCCCTAAAATCCCTGTATTCTATGTCTAGGTGGTCCATTAGATTGGCTATTTCATCTAGCTCCTGGCCCTCTAAGCTCAGAAATGTCCCATCCTTTAGCCTATAATAGCGTTTTTTCTCCCTGAGGGCAGCAAAGATATCTCCCAGCTCATGGGGGTCAATCCCATCTACTTCAAAGCTAAACTCCAGCATATCCGTCCCGGCATTTAGTCTAATGCCCCCAGAGTAGGATAGGCTTCTCCGGCTTAAATAGCCCTTAAAGTCTTCGGAATAGTAGATATGGGCGATTTCTTGTATTCTTGGTATACCACTATAGAGAAAGTCAAAGGCTGCCTCCTCATTATCAAGATATGCTCCTCCTGGCTGGACACTAAAGCCGTACTCGTGGAGGATACTTAGGATCTCCTGCTCTCCCCTATTATCCCTTATGAGTATCTTCTCATCCTGTCCATAGCTATCCCTACCCCCTCCAAAGGGATTTATCTGACGCTCTCCATATATAAACTTCACATCACAGCCTATGCCCCTCCCCTGAGGTCTTAGGTAGAGCTGGGTCTGAAGATCTTCCTTTTGGATAATGGACTCTAGCTCCGGCTTGATGGTGACTGAGCCTATGTTCTCAATATAGGGTAGTATTTCGGATACAAAGCGGTCTCTCTCCTCCTTAGTGAAGCGAATCTTCTTTTCATCTATTTCCATTAATGTATATTTTAGTGGGATATAGCCCAGAAGCTGTTTTCGGGAAGGCTTATAGATTTTATCCCCCACCAAGATATATTTACTGTCTTTTGTTATGGGGATAAGCTCTTCTCTAAAGTCGGTCTCCAATACAAGATCCTTTTCGTCCCTTACAAGGTCAAAGGATATAGGCAAATCCTCTTTTACTATCTCTACCTCTTCCAAGGTCTTTGACCCTACAATAAGCCTAAAGGTTCTCTCCTCCATTATCTCTAAGAACCTAATGGTAAGGCTATTAGTCAGCATTAGTTTTCTGCCCTCGAATATCCCTTTTGTGCTATAGTAGCTAGCATCCTCTATTGCGCCATGAACTTCATGTATCTCCAATAAAAATCTTATTAGTTTTTCATCCACAGGGTTAAACTCGTGAATCATAGGATTGTAGGTAAAGTTTTTGCCAAAGACAAGGGGTTTCCCTGCTTCAAGGGTCTCGAGTAGCTTTTGAATATTTCTCACCACGTATAGCCTGTTCTCCCCTATCTTTAAGGATAAAAATCCTGCTATAGGGTTTGACCCTCTATTATCTATGTTTACTTCATAGGTTATATCTAGACTTATAGGATTTCGGCTGTCCATCTGGTAAGCGGATTCAAAATAATCAAAGAGTATGCTAGCTCCTCGCTGGATATCTAAAGGCTTTTTGCTAAGAACAGCATCAAAGCTGCCCCTTTTATCATGTTCCATGATAGTCAGAAGTAGCGCTACTCTATGCTTGCAGTAGCCCCAGTATTTACGGGCTGCCGGGCAACTGCAGCCGGTTTCAATCACATCACCGCTCTTATCAAAGGCAGCATAGACACTGTAGCCTCTAGTTCCCTCTACTCTGCCCTCTATCACTATTTTCTTCCGGTTAAATTTAAGAGATTTTACCCGCCCCCTGCGATAGTATGTCATTCCCCTATCATAAGTCCTAGAAAGCAAGCATCCTGCCCGGATAAAACTCTCATCTATATTAAACATAACCCCATCCTTTCCATTCAAACCTTATATAAAAATAAAAAGAAACTTTCAAAATAAATAGAATCATCATATTATTATACCATAAAACTAGGATGGCTGTCATTTTTCCCTAAGTCAAATACATAATATTCCAATTAAATAAGAAGCAGACAAGACCTAAATTTTTAGACCCCAATCTGCTCAATAAAAAGACTGGCCCTAGCCAGTCTTTTGGTAACAAAGGTTTATTTTATTGTCCATTTTACTCCATGAGGTGTATCCTCCAGGATTATCCCCCGCTCCTTTAGATCATCCCTAATCTTGTCGGCTGTGGCCCAGTCCTTGGCCGCCCTAGCCTCTTGCCGCTTTTCTATAAGCTCCTCAATTTCCTCATCCAGGCTCTTTTGCTGATCTTTTTGGACAATGCCCAAGACATCCGTTAGGGTTTTAAATACATTATAGGCTTTTTTAAGTAATTCTTTGGAATTTTCCACCCCTAGATGGCTATTGACATCCCTTACCAAATCAAAGATTACTGAGACAGCGTCGGCGGTATTAATATCATCCTCCATTGCCTCTTCAAAATCCTTTATATAACCGTCCATCCTACGGTATATTTCCTGCTCTTTCGCGGTCATTTCCTTATCCTGGGCCTCTTCAAGCAGGTATTCTAAGTTATTCTTTCCGTTGTAGAGCCGCTCCAGGGCACTTTTGGCCTGGTCCAGAAGCTCATGGCTAAAGTTTACAGGATTCCTATAATGAGCTGACAGCATAAACAATCTGACAATCTCTAAATCATATTCCCGGGAAATATCACGAATAGTGAAGAAATTTCCTTGGGACTTAGACATTTTCCTGTTGTCCACATTTATATAGCCATTGTGGACCCAATAGTTGGCGAAGGGCTTTCCTGTAAGGCCTTCACTTTGGGCAATTTCATTCTCATGGTGGGGAAAGGTCAGATCCTGGCCCCCTGCATGGATATCGATGGTCTCACCTAGGTATTTAGTGGCCATGACCGAGCATTCGATGTGCCATCCCGGCCGTCCCATTCCCCAGGGGCTTTGCCAGGCAGGTTCTTTAGGCTTTTGGGCTTTCCATAGGGCAAAATCCATTGGACTGCGCTTCTTTTCATCGGGATCCACCCTTGCCCCTGCCTCTAGTTCGTCTAAGTCCTGCTTGGAAAGCTTGCCATAATCCTGGTAAGCTGAGGTATCAAAATATACATCTCCTCCTGCCTCATAGGCCAATCCCTTTTCTATGAGCCCTTCTATAAAGTCTACTATTTCATCTATATGCTCTGTAGCCTTTGGATGGACAGTGGCTCTCTTTATGCCCAGGCAATCGGCGTCCTTGTAGTATTCCTCTATAAATCTCTCTGCTAGATCCCCTACACTAGTTCCCTCTTCATTTGCCCGCTGTATCATCTTGTCATCTATATCGGTGAAGTTTTGAACATAGGTGACCTTGTATCCCTTATACTCCAAATAGCGCCTAAAGGCGTCAAAGATGATAAAGGGCCTGGCATTGCCTATATGGAAATAGTCATATACAGTAGGTCCGCAGCAGTACATCTTAACATGATTTTCATCTATAGGTACAAACTTTTCTTTTTTCCTAGTCAAGGTATTATACAACTTCATTTTTCTTAACTTCCTCCAGTTCTTTAAGCTTCAACTCTACTTTTGATAGCCTCTCAACTATACAGCATAGGGCGTCATTTACCGGGTCAGGTAGCCTAACCTGGTCCAAGTCCACATCGTCGCAATCGACTTTCTTCACTTGGCCATCCTCTTTTACAGGGACATTGTCCTTCCTGACAATTCGTCCTGGAATACCCACCACTGTACAGTTAGGTGGAACCTCCTTTAGCACTACAGCTCCTGCTCCGATCTTACTATTGTCCCCTACCTTGAAGGGGCCTAGTATCTTGGCACCTGTACTTATGACTACTCCATCACCAATGGTGGGATGTCTCTTCCCCTGTTCTTTCCCGGTACCACCTAAGGTTGCCCCTTGATAGATAGTCACATTATCTCCTATCTCAGTAGTTTCACCAATGACTACACCCATACCATGGTCAATAAATAATCTTTTCCCTACCTTGGCTGCCGGGTGAATCTCTATACCCGTTAAAAACCTGGAAAACTGAGATACAAGCCTAGCCAAGAGCTTTAATCTGTGGTTGTGAAGCCAATGAGCCATCTTATGAAAAATAATAGCATGAAATCCAGGATAGCACAAGATAACCTCCAGTGGGCTTCTGGCCGCCGGATCCCTATCCATTATTCCTCGAATTTCGTCTCGAATCCCATTTAGCAAAAAGACACCTCCTAGAATACTTAGGAACCATATATTATATTTGATTTTAGCACAATATACATAATTGTTAAACCACTTATATATGTTCCAAACAACTATAGCAGTCAAACCATAGTCCATATTATTCCTAAAGCCTAGTCTACGTTATCATTATATATGGTTTCTAGATTTATGCAAAGAATATAAAAAAATAACCCTGGCCTTTAATAGACCAAGGTTATATTTACAGTTTGTAAATCCTATTATCCAAGGAGACCTCTCAGCCAGCCAAAGAAGTTTTGTATAGCCTCTAGTATTTTCCCTATGATGCCCTTGTTTTCCTCCACTATCCTTTTAACGTCGTCCAGGCTGCCAGCGATTTTTTCGATTTGTCCGGAGATCTTCTCTACGTTTAGATCCAGATTGCTAATCTTTTTCATTAGCTCAACAATCTGATCGATTTGCTCCTGGTTAAGGTTTATATTGAGGTTGGCGGCTATCTCGATGATGATCTTTCTTATTTCTCCTTCATCTTTGGTGTCAAGCTCTGCTATTTTTTCCTTGATTTCCTTGATAAGGGCCGCAGCCTCGTCCTTGCCGATATCCTCTGCCAGCTCTCCTGTGGTTACCAGCTCTTCATTGGCTGCCTGCTTGGCTTCCTCGTCTAGCTCTATACCCGTTGCCTCTTCAAAAGCCTTCATAATCCCCGTTAGGGCTGCTGTACCGGACACTTTAAAAGGGGCGGCTGCTATTACCTTGGCATTCTCTACCCCTGCCGTTACCATGGCATTAGCATAGATCTCTCGGGTAACCCAAGTGATATTGTGGGTTTCTACTTCGATACCATTTCCTTCATCTAGGAGCTCCACATAGGCCGATGAGATTGCTCTGGTTCCTATCTTGTCATCACTCACCAGACCCTTTAGATAGTCCCTTTCCTCCTGGTTGGTGACCTTTAATATTGTAACCTCATCCTCTTTTACTCCAAAAAGCTCTAACATTTGCTTTTGCTGACTTTCATCTAAATTGGCGCCCAGGCTGACCACGATGTCATTATCCGGCGGATCTATAGCATCTGCTAGTGCTGATAGGGGAAATAAGAGGGTCAGTATTAGGGCCATGCTCCAACAAAAAATCTTTTTCATTTTAGGATACCTCCTTGCTTACTTTACAAAATTTTAAGTCCTTGCTTTCTTAGATTTGTCTTATCCAGCTTCTAACTTCCAACTTCCAATAATGCTACTGCTTTTGCAGCTATACCTTGACCACTTCCTACAAAACCCAGTCCTTCAGTAGTAGTGGCCTTTATATTAACCATAGATGGCTCTATCCCAAGGGCGTTTGAAATATTAGCTTTCATATCCTCAAGATAGGGGGCCATCTTAGGGCTTTCCGCCATTATAATAGAATCAATATTTACTATCCTATAGGATGACTCACCAACCATATCCCCTACCCGGCTTAGTAGGCTGATGCTTGATATATCCTTATACTCGTCACTGCTATCTGGAAAATGCCGGCCTATATCTCCCATTCCCAAGGCACCAAGTATGGCGTCCATTATAGCATGGACTAGGACATCAGCGTCGGAGTGGCCCAAAAGGCCCCTGTCAAAAGGGATCTTAGCTCCCCCGACTATTAAAGGGCGATTCTCTACCAATCTATGTACATCATATCCTATTCCTATTCTCATATTATTCCTTCCCCCTTCCTCCCAGGATCTCCTGGGCTATGGCTATATCCTCAGGGGTAGTTACTTTTAAGTTGTCATAGCCCCCCTCTATCACGTAGACATCCTTGCCCAGTCGCTCTACCAATGCCGAATCGTCAGTAGCCAAAAAGCCGTCTTCCCTGGCCTTCTTATGGCCCTCTAGGATTAGGGAGTATCTAAAGGTCTGGGGGGTTTGGACAAGCCATAATCTGCTTCGATCCGGCGTACCTTCTATCCTGGCCTGGGAATTCACCTTCT
The DNA here is from genome assembly GCA_012518075.1 of Clostridiales bacterium. GTDB lineage: Bacteria > Bacillota > Clostridia > Caldicoprobacterales > UBA3941 > JAAYTG01. The sequence continues at coordinate 7,639 of JAAYTG010000150.1, forward strand.
TGATGGTATCCTTTACCGGCATGCCAGCTACTGCCCCGCCCCATTTCATGGCCATATGGACACTTTGGTCAATTACCCTAGGCCTTACCAGTGGCCTGGCTCCATCATGAATGATAACTATCTCCGTATTCTCAGGTAGGCTTTTTAAGCCATTATATACGGAATCCTGTCTTTCCTCTCCCCCTAATACTAGATCCAAAGGTTTTTTGGGTGGATAGGCTCCAAGTACATGCTTTATCGCCTCTTCCTCTCCCGGGGATACCACCAGTATTATCTTATGTATTGACTGAGCCTTATAGAAGGCTTCTAGGGTATGCCCAATGATGGCCTTACCTTTTAGGGGGAGGTAGATCTTGTTTATTTCCTGGTTCATCCTAGTCCCTCTACCGGCGGCTAGGATTATGGCATAGTTTTTCTTATCCAACTTTTACTCCTTCATTACATTCGCTTAATTAAACAATTGTACCAATAAAACCCATACTCATAACCTATAGTGTACTCATGGCTCACTTGCAACTTTCAACTTCTAACTTCTAACTTCTAACTTCTAACTTCTAACTTCTAACTTCTAAC
>JAAYTG010000017.1 GCA_012518075.1 Clostridiales bacterium
CATCCTTATTTCGAGAAGCAGAAACGTTGACTTGGGGTATGGAGCTATCCCCATGACTATACTGGGCACTTTCAAGCTCTATAGGTAGTAATGTGGCATCCTGGTGAACCTTGTACATCTCAAATACATGATAGGTAGGAGTAAGCAGGATCTGGCTTCCCTCGGTTAGAATAACAGCCTGGAGTACATTGATAGTTTGAGCTATATTAGCCATCTGCACCCTATCGGCATGGTTGTTAAAGATATTGAGATTGATACCGGCTACCAGGGCATCCCTTAGTGTGTTTTGCTGGTACAGGAATCCAGGATTAGTATCCGGCTCTACATCATACCAGGTTCCCCATTCATCTACGATGAGTCCAACTCGCTTATCCGGATCATACTTGTCCATTATAGTAGAATGTTTTGTAATCAGCTCATCCATATATAAGGTCTTCTTTAGGGTAGTGAACCAGTCATCAGTATTAAAATCGGTAGCTGAACCTTTAGCAGTCCAAGAAGTGCCTGGAACGGTATAGTAGTGTAGGCTAAGCCCATCCATCATACTGGTCGCTTCCCTCATCAGTACTTCTGTCCAATGATAGTCGTCTACATTAGGTCCGCAGGCAATCTTATAGATTTGGTTTTTTCCGTAGTTTCGGACATAGGTCTGATAACGGCGGTATTCATCGGCATAGTATTCCGCTCTCATGTTTCCGCCACAGCCCCAGTTTTCATTGCCAACTCCAAAATACTTGAGGGACCAAGGCTCTTCCCGGCCATTTTCCCTGCGCCAATCGGCCATAGGGGAGGTACCGTCAAAGGTTATGTATTCTACCCACTCCTGCATCTCTTGAATAGTACCGCTTCCTAGATTACCACATATATAGGGCTCGCATTCTAGTAGCTCACACAATTTCATAAATTCGTGTGTACCAAAATGGTTGTTCTCTACAACGCCACCCCAATGGGTATTGATCATCATTTTTCGGTTTTCTTTTGGACCTATACCATCTTTCCAATGGTATTCGTCGGCAAAACAACCTCCAGGCCATCTAAGCACAGGTATATCCAGATTTCTAAGAGCTTCCAGGACATCATTACGCATGCCATGGGTATTGGGAATGGTAGAATCCTCACCTACCCAAATGCCCTCATAGATACATCGACCTAAATGTTCTGAAAAATGGCCATAGATGTTCTTATTAATAGTGGTTTTACCAAGATCAGCATTTAGCACTAGCTTGTTTTTCATAGAGCAACTTCCTCCTTAAATATAATATTGTCAGATTAGCTTAATAGTACTATTAATAGGTAATTGATATGTTAATTATATTATATTGTCATACTCTATCAAAGTCAATGAAAACACCGGGAGATATTTAAATTTGCTTTACAAATTTAAATAAGTAATTTATAATTTTGTTAATGCTTATTATATTGATAGTGGCGCAATATATTAATAGTGGCATATTATATGCATAGGGATAGTGCATCGGCATAAGGATAGATAAGATGCATAGTGACAATTATATGGTAGGGAGTTAAGAAAAAGATGAAAATAAAAGCAAGTCAAGAATGGCTACCAGTTTATGAAGCCTTAGCCAGCAAAGTGAGACTTAGAATTATCGAAATTCTGGCCAAAGAATCCAAAAACATCAAGGAATTAGCCCAGGCATTGGACCTTAGTAGCGCAATTATGACCATGCATGTGAGAAAACTTGAGGAGGCTGGTATTGTTACCAGTCAAAGGGTTCGGAGCAATGGAGGCATTCAGAAATTATGTAGTTTGGCTATAGATCATCTGGATATTGAATTTCCCAAAGGTATTGATAAAGAGCGCAAATACCATCAAGTAACAATACCGGTGGGCCATTACACGGATTTCAATATCTTGCCTACCTGTGGCCTGGCTACTCGGGATAAGATTATTGGCTATTTTGATGACCCAAGGTATTTTTTAGACGTAGAGCGGGTAAATGCTAAGATATTATGGTTTATGAAGGGATATATAGAATATAGGATTCCGAATCACCTGTTACCCAATGAGAGACTTGATGAATTGGAGATTAGTATGGAGCTAGGCTCCGAAGCGCCAGGATACAACAATAACTGGCCATCGAAAATAAATTTCTATGTAAATGATAAATGTTTGGGTCAGTGGACAAGCCCAGGGGATTTTGGGGATAAAAGGGGTAGGTTTACACCAGCTTGGTGGAGTAGCGAGATAAACCAGTATGGGATACTAAAGGTTTTAAAAGTTAATGAGCAGGGCAGCTGGATGGATGGGGTCAAGATTTCCGATGTAAAATTACAAGATTTAAATATCCAACATGAGAACCTGGTCTTCAGAATTGAAGTTTCAGAAGAAGATGAAAATCCTGGAGGCTTAACCCTCTATGGTGCCGGATTTGGAAATTATGACCAGGATATTATAGCTAAACTCTACTATAATTAAATTTCTTGCTACGCTTATTCAGTAGCTATTAATCTCCCACAAGTTAAAGGTGTGGGAGATTCTTGTAAGTTTGATAAAAACCTGGTTTAGTTTTGCTAATTTTTGTTTATTAACTATTATAAATATTAGGAAAAAGTAAAAAATAAAATCAAAAGAAAGTTTAAAGATTTTTTGAAGAACTTTGAAGCTGAAG
>JAAYTG010000151.1 GCA_012518075.1 Clostridiales bacterium
ACTCGGGGTTCTTCCACAATTTCTGAATTTTGGGCTGCATATTCTCTACTGGCCTTACCTATAATTTCAATGGCCTTGTCGATATCATTTTCATAAGCAAGATTGACATCTACAATGGCAGCTGAGTTCTCCTTAGAATAATTTGTAACCTTAGTTATTTGGCCGTTGGGTATTATATTTACATCTCCCTTGAAGCCTCTAATCTTAGTAATGCGAAGGCCAATTTCTTCTACGGTACCGCTAGTACCCTCAACTTCTATAAAGTCCCCAACACCATATTGATCTTCAAATATTATAAAAAAGCCGGTAATAACATCCTTCACTAGACTTTGGGCCCCAAAACCGATGGCTAAACCCCCAATCCCTGCAGTCGCTATAACGGATGTAGTGTCAACTCCCATTTCTGCTAATATCATCAAGATTGCAATAAAATACACTACATACTTCAGTACACTCTGGGTTAACCCTTTTAGGGTGATATTTCTGGCCTTATTTGCACTAATTCTGTTTTGAACTTCGCCGTCAAAAAAGCCTTTTATCAAAAAGCTTCCTACACGTATTAGTATTTTAGCCCCTACCCATATAAGGATAATCTTAAGGATCTTACCACCAATAGCCATATAATTCTCTACTCCCCACTCGCCAAACCAAGTAATAATATCATTAAACATTTTACTAACACACCCCTAACCCTTCATAATAAGTCTGCTGTCCTTCCTTACGCAATGACCTGACTAACTCTACTCTACACCCCTAGTTTAAAACTTTCAAGCTTAAATCCATATTGGAATAGCTACCACATATCTTTGAATTTCTAACCCCTAATTTCAGTTCTTAGTAGCCGCACTAACCAAGCCCTTAAAAAGGCCTAGCATTCTCCCATCCCTCTCCCACATTTTTTCCGGATGCCACTGGATCCCAACTGCAAAGTTATGGGATGTGGACTCTATCCCCTCCACTACTCCATCATCGCTCCTGGCGGTTATTTTAAAACCAGGCGCTAGATCCTTTATGGCCTGATGATGAAAGCTATTGACCCACAGTCTTGAAGCCCCAAGCATCTTTGCAAGCTTTGAGCCCTTGAGCAAATTGACTTGGTGGCTACCATACCAATCTGGTGCTGATTGGCTATGTTTTAGAAGAAAATCCTGACTCCACTGGCTAGCCAAATCTTGATATATGGTGCCACCCATGGCGATATTCAAAAGCTGTATACCCCGGCAGATGGCCAGGATAGGGATATCCTCTTCCATTGCCTGCCTGCACAAGGAAATCTCTAATTCATCCCTAATGGGATTTATATAACCAAGGCCAGGAATTGCTGGCTCTTTAAAATATGCCGGTTCTACATCCGGTCCACCGGTAAATATAATACCATCCAAAACTGCTAATATCTCCCTGGTATGATTTACCGCAATATTAGGAATCAAGATTGGCAGCCCTCCTGCTTCCACCACTGCTTCATAATAACCTCTATGAATCTTTGAGTTTTGCTTTTCTTTATCATAGTCACAACTTATACCAATGGTAGGCCTTAGCATATCTATCATCTTCCCCTATCAATCTTTTTTAGATGTGGGTTTTAATTACAAAACTGCCTAGCATCTGGCTTTAATATACGGAAATTAATGTTTAACATTTATCCTACAACAGGCTATCTAAGCCGCATCTATAGCACCCCACATAAAATTATATTAGCCAAACCATACTTTAGAAGGACATTATTATTTTATTAATAAATTGTACAACAAATCTAATATTTAAGCCAGAGAAAGAAAAATACTCCTCCTTCTAGCAACCGATCTTGTTGTTTCAAGTACTTACCTCAAGTACTTGCTAGAAGGGGAGCATTTAAATTGGCATCTTTTTTCACTAAACTTAATTAGCCATCAATGCACCGCTAGGTTTTGGCAAGTCTTCCCCATTAATCCCATTCATTTTGCAAAAGTATTGAAAGAAACGCCGAGCCTCTTCCTCTCCTTCAGAATTCTTCCTTAAAGAAACTATATCCCGTAATATTTGCCCCATCCATATATTATCAAAATAACGCTGCCTCCCAGAATTCCATGTCATCCTATGGGGATACCTTTCATTGGCATAGTAGTTCCAAAAAAGCATTTCCTTTGATTCTTCCTCTGAAAGGCAAAGCCTGTAGTCCGGATGGGCCTGGATGTATTCATCATTGGATTTGCTGCCATCAAAAGTCTGATCCACCATAAATACACCCTTAATGCGCCTGTCTTTTTCTAACATTTCTGGGTTTCTTTCTGTTATAAGGCATGCACTATTTACATTCATCCTGGCTAGTCGTCTTGGCTGTCCCGCCTTCTTTCCACTCTTGATTAGACCCACGAAGATATTCCAGTCTGTAAATACCTCATCTAGTTCTTCACTCCTGCACCAAAACACAGATTGTGCCTGAGGATGCCTTTGCCTCTTATTACTTCCTTTTCTCGCCTCCAGGCTGCGCTCCCGCTCCAAGGCCTTTTCCTTTATTAGCTTCAGTGATATTCGCCTACGTTCCTCTTTTTGTTTTTGAATCTCTTTGTTTACCAAGCTGGCAGCTCTTTGATCCATTAGTGAAAGATATTTTTCAAAGGCATCAGGATAAACAAACTTCTTATTCCCTGAGAGAAACTTTACATTTACGTAGGAATCATCATATTTAACCACAATCCCTTCACCAAACACCTGATGAGTTACTTGTTTGTTAACTAAATTCATTAATCTTTCTCCTTTTATATGCTATTTATATTATCCTCTGTGATTATCCT
>JAAYTG010000152.1 GCA_012518075.1 Clostridiales bacterium
ACATAGCACAAAATTCACTTGAGTTTCCATCACTATTCTGCTATGATTATATAAAATAAATCTATGGCTAGCATTCCTATGAAGTTAGACCATAGGGTAAAACAATCTTATATGTTGATGCTGTCAGGTATCCGCATTAGGAACTTGAACGGAGGTGTTATGGAGAATGAAACTCACTACACGAAAATTGGCTATCATCGGTATGCTGGGAGGTATCTCCATTATATTAGGGATTACACCTTTGGGTTTTATACCCATAGGGCCGGTCAAAGCCACTATCATGCATATCCCGGTCATCATTGGCTCCATCGTAGAAGGGCCTCTGGTAGGATTATTCATCGGACTAATCTTTGGTGGATTTAGCATGTTTCAAGCCTACGTTATGCCTACCAGCCCAGTGCAGGTGGTCTTCATGGATCCAGTGGTAGCCGTACTACCCAGACTCTTGATTGCTTTGGTTACACACTATTCTTATCGCGGAATAAGGCGAACTTTTGCACGAGACAATCAAAAGAGAGGCAGGATATTAGGTACCATGATTGGGGCAGCCCTAGGTACTATAACCAATACAGGAGGAGTCCTTGGGGCAATTTATTTGAGACATGCAGCGGTATATGCAGAAAAACTGGGAATAGATCCTTCGGTGGTTGGCAACACCATTCTATATGGTATTGCGATACCCAATGGAATTCCCGAGATTATTATAGCCGTATTAGTGGTGACTGCTGTAGTTCGTGCATTACAAAAGTTTTATAGACAAGAGTTATAGATAAGGACTATACTAGAAGTGATATATAATAATGGTGGGCAGGGAGGTTTCCCTGCCCGTATTTTTGAAAAGGAAGGGAAGTGGATAACTATGATTATGGTAATCGACATAGGGAATACTAATATGGTTTTAGGTGTTTATAGCGGTAACAAATTATTGACAAGCTGGAGATTGGGCACAGATATTAACAAGACAGCAGATGAATTGGGAATTATGGTCATGGATCTCTTTAGATATAGTAAGGTATCCAACAGGGATATTAAGGGAATAATTCTGTCGTCGGTTGTCCCCAATATAATGGATGCTCTGGAGAAGATGTGTAAAAAATATTTTGCTATGAGCCCTTTAGTAGTAGGTCCGGGGACCAAGACAGGTATGAATATCCGTTATGATAACCCCAAGGAAGTTGGGGCTGACAGAATAGTCAATGCTATTGCAGGATACGAAACCTATGGTGGTCCCTTAATTATAATCGATTTTGGTACAGCTACTACATTTTGTGCAATTTCTCAGGAAGGAGAATATTTGGGAGGATGTATTTCACCCGGTGTTAGAATTTCTACCGATGCTTTGTTTCAACGTGCTGCGAAACTGCCTAGGGTAGAGCTAATAAAACCACCTCAAATTATAGGCAAGAATACCGTAGCCAGTATGCAAGGAGGAATAGTATATGGCTATGTGGGACAGGTTGACTATATTGTTCGCCGCATGAAAAAGGAACTACAGGATCCCAATGCAAAGGTTATTGCTACAGGAGGCTATTCCAATCTAATAGGTCAAGAGTCAGAGACCATAGATATTATAGATGAATATCTAACCTTAGAAGGACTGAGGATTATATACGAGAGAAACCAAATATAATGGACTCGAATCTAGATGCAGCTATTACTTAAGAAAACTAGCCACTGTTAAGTAGGATCCGTACTATAATTTTTTTAAATTTACAAAACCTTCATTCTATGTTAATATGAAGATTATTGACATAATGGGTTTAATTCCACTTAGAAGTACGGAGTGAGGGGGGTAAATGCTTGGATACCTTATTACGTTTATTGTCTTATATTTTGACCAGGCTAACTCTTTTAGCGATTATTGTAATACTTATAATTTTAGCTATATTTATTGGATATGATTGGGCTAATATTAATGTAATTGTTAATGAAGGGTTGGCAGAGAGAGCAGATGTTATACTTACCAATCAGGAGCCTGCAGATTTAAGTAAATTCTATACCCAAAATTTTTTGGATAGGGATTCTTTATTGTCTAGAAAACCTTATGAAAATTACATGATCAGCGGCTATGACCATCGTGTAAAGATGAAAAAGTTATGGGTATGGCCATGGCAGAGAGAAACCAGTGTGATTATAGAAGAAGTTGTTACTCACATAGAAGGAAACAGCAAGAATGGGGATTCAAATAATGATACTATACCAGCCTGGGAAAGTGGAGAGAAGATTATAGTTATGGAGAAGGATGGTAGATGGAGAATAGACAATATAATTCTCACTAAACCCATTGAACTCGAAAAAGATAATCAAGTTGGGAAACAGGAAGAGCAGCTAGATCAGCTGCAAGACCAGCAGCAAGAGGACAATTCAGATCAGTAGTAGGTTGATCGAGTATACAATAGAAATCATAGGCCGCAGTCTAATGCGGCTATTTTTATTTTAATATTTTTATAAAGCTTTAAGATTTTAGGATTAAATGTCTTTCTTAGAGGCAATAGACTGAAACTTAATAATTCAGCTATGTGATATAATATAATAAGTATTTATTAATAATGCTAAGCTGCGCCTTGAAAAAAAGGTTTTACTAAAGAGTTTTGATAGAAAGGAATGCTAAATGAAACAGAAGACATTAACTATAGGGAATGTCAAGCTGCCCAATAATGTATTATTGGCACCAATGGCAGGAATAACGGACTTACCCTTTCGTTTGATATGTAAAGAACATGGATGTGGCATGGCCTATACCGAAATGGTGAGTGCTAAAGGTTTATACTATGGCAGCGAAAAAACCCAAGACTTGCTAAATGTTCATCCTATGGAGCATCCTATAGGTGTACAAATATTTGGTGCAGATCCCGATATAATGGGACTAATGGCGGAGAGGATTTCCAGTTACGATATTGAACTTATTGACATCAATATGGGTTGTCCTGCTCCTAAGATTGTAAAAAGCGGGCAAGGCTGTGCCCTTATGAAAGAACCCGATAAAGTTCGTACCATAGTCAAAGCCGTTGTCAAAGGATCTACCAAGCCTGTAACTGTAAAGATACGAAAAGGCTGGGATGATGTAGAAATAAATGCCGTTAAGATAGCAAAGATCGCTAGTGGAGAAGGTGCAGCCGCTATTACAGTCCATGGAAGGACACGGGAACAATTCTACTCAGGTAGTGCAGATTGGGATATAATTAGAAAGGTCAAGGAAGCGGTAGATATACCAGTTATAGGAAATGGAGATATATTCACTCCCGAAGCGGCTGCAGAAATGCTGGATTTTACTGGATGCGATGGGATAATGATAGCTAGAGGCGCCGAGGGACAGCCTTGGATATTTAAGGATATTATCCACTACCTGAATACAGGTGAAAAACTGCCTCAACCATCTGTCGCCGAAAGAATTAAAACTGCACTAAAACAATTGGATTTGGCAGTCCATTATAAAGGGGAGACTTTAGGAGTAGTTGGGATGAGGAAACACTTGTCCTGGTACCTAAAAGGCATGAAAAATGCAAGTATAGTAAAAGATCAGATTAATAAAATGGATAATAAAGACGATATTAAAAAAATCCTTTTAGAATATATCAAAAAAGAGTATAATTAGACTCAAAAGGAAAACTCAATAACTTAACAGTTAAGACAAGCTTTTTCATAATAGAATACAGGGGGAGGGACTTATGAAAAGAATCGTTAGTATAAGTATTGGGTCATCATCAAGAGATCATAGGGTAGAGACCGAAATACTTGGTGAGCAGTTTCAAATTGAGCGGATAGGTACGGATGGGGATATCAAAAAAGCTATACAGCTCATAAAGGAATTGGACGGAAAGGTAGACGCCTTTGGTATGGGTGGGATTGATATTTATCTATACGGGAAAAACAGTAAACGTTATATACTAAGATCAGCACTACCCATTCTTAGAGCAGCAGTTAAGACTCCTATTGTAGATGGGTCTGGACTTAAAAACACCTTGGAAAGAAGAGTGGTTCAGTTTGTTAATGATGAATGCGGCATTTCATTAATGGATAAAAAGATATTGCTGGTTTGCGGCTTGGATAGGTTTGGTATGGCAGAAACCCTTGAGTCCTTAGGCGGTAAAGTTACTTATGGCGATTTGATCTTCGCTTTGGGTATTAAAATCCCTATAAATAGTTTAGCGGCGCTCCACAAGGTAGCGGCTGTTCTAATGCCTATAGCTAGCCGGTTACCCTTTAAAGCTCTATACCCAACAGGCAAAAACCAGAATAAAAATGTGCCCAAATATCATAGATATTATTACAATGCGGATATTATTGCAGGCGATTTCATATACATAAAAAAGCACATTCCGGAAGAAATGGAAGGAAAAATAATACTTACCAATACTGTAACATTAAACGACATAGAATTTCTAAAGAAACGGGGCATTAAAATGCTTATTACCTCAACCCCTGAATTAAATGGAAGATCTTTTGGAACCAATGTAATGGAGGCGGTGTTTCTTAGCTTATTCAATAAAAATATTGATGAAGCAACCCCAAATATCTATGAAGATTTAATAACCAGAAGCGGTTTTAAACATCGGACTGAGATATTAAACTGAAAAAGGCCTATCATATCGAGAAGGGAGTATAAGCAAGTGGAGCAGTTTGCGCTAATAGGAGATTATGATAGAGGGCATAGATACATAAAAGCCCATCCACTCTTGAGATTGCTACCCGTGAGATGGGCCGAAACTATTATGCCTAAGACAAAGGCTAGAATTACAGATATTATATTTAAAAAAAACAATAAAAATGAACTGGGTTACATAGTGGATGTACCCGGTTTTTTTGTTGAAGAGGACAAACATAAGAATTTGAACCGTGGGGCAATTTTGGATAGTCTTGTTGAAGTCTTACATAAGAATCAAATACGTATACTGCTCTTTCCATTATGGAGAAAATACATGTCTTTAGATGAAAAACGCTATTTAGAGGATAATTCCATTATACTGTTAGATGGCAGTTTCACAAGGCTTATAACCTTGATGAGTACCATGAAGAAATTACTTTCTATACTTAGGGCTAAGCCTAATGAAGTAGAAATTGGAGTATGGGGAGCAGATAATAGGATAGGTCAATTGTGGGTAGAGTTTTTAGCACCTCACATAAATTATTTAGTGATTGGTGGACATGACACGAGAGCCTTGGAACAACTAAACAGTAGAATTCTTTATGATACGGGACTATCATGCCAAATCACATGGGATCCAAATCAATGCCTTGATAACAAGTTAATTGCTATTTTGGCCTCTTTTCCCCAAGAATGGGAGATCCCTGATAGTAGTAGGATTATACTCTTATCATGTGAGTTGTCCGATGAGTATTTACGAATAGAAAAAAAGGATGTGGGGTGCATTTTTATTGAGTCGGGTTGGATTTATCTTGATCCAGATTTCCATATATCCAATGATTTAAATCCTTGGGATAGAATAAGTATCCTTGAAGCAAGTCTTTTTATAGAAGATAAGTCATATTGCAATATTGTAACAAATCAAACATTGTCGATGAAAAGTATGGAGAATTTAGAGGAAATACTAATGAAACATAGTAGTGGATCCATTGGTATGGTAACAAATAATAGAATCCTTACATATGATGGTTTTCGAAGGGCTTATTTTAGAAATTGTCTTGACAAATAGAATGGTAGTATCTTATAATATATTCAATAAAAATCTGGGTGATAAAAGCACTGTCGCCGCATTATGCTGCATTCAGTGCTTATTGTATTAGTATATGAAATATTATTAGTTAAAAGCCTCTAGAATAAAAGAAAGATATAGGCATATATTATCATCATCATATCTTCTACCATGGTTCTAGTAATTCTTCTAGACTTTAGATATGAGAGAGATCTAATAATATAAAGGGGAGACTTAAGTATGATAAACAAAGAAATTATATTGACTCCAGAAGGTGTTGCAAAGCTTGAGCAGGAGCTAAACTTTTTGAGAACTGTAAAGAGAAGGGAAATAGCTGAAAGAATAAAACAAGCTATTGCCTTTGGTGACCTAAGTGAAAACTCTGAATATGATGAGGCCAAAAATGAACAAGCTTTTACAGAAGGTCGCATAGTTACCTTGGAAAACATGCTTAGAAATGTTAGGGTCATTGATGATGAGGATATTTCAACTGATAAGGTTGGTATCGGCTGTACTGTAAAAATATTGGATATAGAATTGGATGAGGTATTAGAGTATACAATTGTAGGTTCCGCAGAGGCAGATCCTGGACAGAACAAAATCTCTAATGAATCACCTGTAGGTAGAGCATTGATCGGTCAACAAGCAGGCTCCATAGTCGATGTAAATGTACCTGATGGAATTATTCAATTAAAGATATTAGAGATTAATAAGTAGATATGATGGAACCTAAGTGTGGAATTCTATTAAAAAATACTCGGTTAGCTGTATATCACGGGAAAGGTATGGTTATTAATGAATGAAACAAGGGAAGAGAGTATAATGGAAGAAAATCTAACGGAAATTCTTAAAGTTAGACGAGAAAAACTTGCAAAGCTACGGGAGACGGGTAAAGATCCATTTGATATAACAAAGTTTAGTCCTACGCATAAATCTACTACAATTCTTAATGAATTTGAATTTCTTGAGGGACAAGAAGTAGTTATTGCAGGCCGCATTATGACTAAAAGGGTTATGGGTAAAGCTAGCTTTGCTCATATTCTAGACAGTTCTGGTCAAATACAAATTTTTGTACAGGTAAATGCATTAGGTAAGGAAGCCTATGAGGATTTCAAGGCTATGGATATTGGTGATATTATCGGCGTAGAAGGTGAAGTCTTTAAAACCAAAAAAGGTGAGATTTCTGTCAAAGCCAGTGAGATTACCCTTTTGTCCAAGTCTTTACAGCCTTTACCCGAAAAATGGCATGGCCTTAAGGACACTGACCTTCGTTATAGGCAAAGACATGTAGATTTGATAGTTAATCCTGATGTTAGAAAGACTTTTATTATCAGATCCAAAGTAATACAGGGGATTCGAAGATACTTAGATGAGAAAGGGTTTTTGGAGGTAGATACTCCTATTTTGCATAATACCGCAGGAGGGGCATCAGCAAGACCTTTTATTACCCATCACAACACTCTTGACATAGATATGTATCTACGTATTGCCCTTGAGCTACACTTGAAGAGATTAATTGTAGGTGGATTTGATAAAGTTTATGAGATGGGACGGATCTTTCGTAATGAAGGAATGTCTGTCAAGCATAATCCAGAATTCACCATGATTGAGCTTTATCAGGCCTATGCAGACTACGAGGATATTATGGAGTTAACTGAAGATATGATCTCTACTGTAGCAAAAGATGTATTGGGAACTACAGAAATTGAGTATCAAGGACAGCCTATTGATCTGACGCCGCCTTGGAATCGCATGACAATGGTAGAGGCAGTAAAGAAATATACAGGGGTAGACTTTGATTCCTTAAAAGAGGAAGAAGTAGCTAGAGCTTTAAAGGAGATTGGTATAGAAGTTGATAATCCTGTTACTTGGGGCGAAGCATTGAATATTGCTTTCGAAGAGAGAGTAGAGGATAAATTAGTGCAGCCTACGTTCATTACCGATTACCCTATTGAGATTTCGCCTTTAGCTAAGAAAATTAAACATGATTCTCGATTGACCTACAGATTTGAAATATTTATTACAGGCCGTGAATTTGGCAATGCTTATACTGAATTAAATGATCCGATAGATCAGAAGGAGAGATTTATTGAGCAGGCCAAGCAAAGAGCTGAAGGTGATGACGAAGCTCATATGATGGACGAGGATTTTGTTAGTGCATTGGAGATAGGGATGCCTCCTACAGGGGGATTAGGTATAGGCGTTGACCGTCTAATTATGTTGTTAACTGACTCATATTCTATCAGGGATGTTATCTTGTTCCCTACAATGAGACAAAGAGACAAATAGCCAGTAAATATACCATATCAATCTATACCATGACTTTAGCAAAAAATAATTGCTGAAGACTAGAGATATAGAAATATGAATAAAGTGTAAATTTTGTAGTCGGGGAAATCCCGACTACTTGTATGTTAAAGGGATTTATTTTATAATGAGATATAGGTTGTGCTGATAGCATATAAAAGAGTGTATGATGTTATATATACTGAATTATAATTAGTTTATCATATAATGGATTTTCAATTGATGCTCCTATTGTTAGTCCTTAATTATGAAGGTGGTAGAAAAATGTATAAAGTACAAGTGAATAAAGATAGGTGTAGAAACCACATACAATATGATTGGTGGAAGTATTTAGTTGGTGGTTTGGTAACTGTTTTTTTATGGATTATGATTACCGAATTTAATAAACCTAGAATGCCTCCCGATAAGAAAATTGAGCTTTTTCTTGTAGGTGACTATATTTTGGATGATAGTATAGATTCCATTAGCGATGATATTTTGGAAGATTTCCCTCATCTCTTAGATGTGCATGTACAAAATATTCCTTTAGGTGTCGATATGGAGACAGATTATTTAGGAAGACAAAAACTGATGGTTATGCTAGGGAGCCAAACAGGAGATTTATATGTTTTTGATAGAGATGAGTTCAAACAAATAGCAGAACAAGGTGTATTTGTACCTTTAGACGATTTTATAACTGAAAACAAGGATCTAATAGGAGACAGGGACCTTGAGATGCATAGAGCAACTATTTTTGAGGAAGATGCCGAAGTAACAGTGGAGCACTATTTTGGAATTCCCATGGGAGACATAGAACTATTTGATAATACTGGCTTTGATGTATCTGATAAGCTGATTGGCATTATGAGCTATAGTAAAAACCAGACTACAGCATTTGATGTCTTAAAATGGATTCTAAACGATGGAAGTATAAATTAAATTATATAGAATGGTGCTTTTATATAAAGAATTCAATAATCGCTTATAAAAAGAACCAATAATAAGATAAATCAATAAAAATGGGAAACCGATATTTACTTCGGTTTCCCATTTACTATAGAATAGGATAAGATCATAAAAAATATATGGACTGGACACCTAATTTGATATATGCTATCATATAATTCCCTCGCAAGCTAGCAAGGGGGGGACAAAGCAAAGTTTGTTTAATTATTTCAATTTATATTGACATAATATATTGTATATGATAACATTATATTCGCTGATTCACTGAAAAGTAATTCGGCGGAAGAAATGGAATCAAAAATTATGTTGACAAACCGATTTAAGTTTGCTAACATAGTAAGAGTCGCCTCACAAAAGAGTGAGAGGCAAGAAAGAT
>JAAYTG010000153.1 GCA_012518075.1 Clostridiales bacterium
AATTGCATGCTAAAACGATTTGACTTTTTGTTTTACAGCTGATATTATAATTTAGTGTGAACTATTCATGGATTTCTATCATTGGATTGGCTAGCTAATAAACATGGACTTATTAATCATATTAAATTAATAAAGTGAAGGCTACTATATAAAGGGACTTGCCCTTGTTGCTGCATTTGGTTTACACAGTTCATCCTACCTAGTGAAATATGGAGACATGAGATAGATGACTAAAGCTTAAACTTATAAATCGTAGATAGGATGGTTAGAATTTCGGAATGAATAATTCAAACTTAATAGTAAAGGAAAGTATGTGATAGAATGATAAATGATAAAAATCCTGATACTCTATGGACTCCAACCTATATCTCTCTTCTAACTCTTGGTGCATTAACATCTACATCTTTCTATATGATAAATCCAACAATCTCAAAATACGCTACTTTGCTTGGAGCTACACTTGGAGTCGCCGGGGTAATTGCAGGTCTCTTTTCTATAACAGCATTAGTAGGTAGACCCCTCGGGGCAGTAATAGTTGATAGACTAAATAAAAAATATGTGCTTGCTGCTGCCACTTTAGTAATGGGAATAGCGTCACTAGGCTACTCCACAGCAAACAATATTATTTCTTTAGTGGTATGTAGGATATTGCATGGTGCAGCTTTTGCTGTCAGTGGCACGTCAACAGTGGCTCTTATATCCTCCATTGTACCGCGTAATAAGCTAGGTGAAGGTATAGGTTTTCACGGCATGTCCAATATAATAGCAACTGCTATAGGGCCAAATATAGGTATTATTATTGCAAATAACATTGGATACAGTTTTAATTTTCTAGTTTCAGGGATTGTACTCATTATTGCAGCGATTCTTATTACCAAAATCCCATACTCGCGGACTCATTCTTTAGATCCAGCAAATAACAGAAAGAAAATAGCTTTCGATGATTTAATAGCCATTGAAATATTGCCCTTAGCTTTTATAGGAGGCATTTTCTCATTTATAAACGGGATTGTTAATTCCTTTCTGATCCTAATAGGAGATGAGAGAAATATTGAAAATATAGGGCTATACTTTACAGTCATGTCTGTCTGCTTGTTCATTGTTCGTCCCCTGTCAGGAAAACTGTCCGACACAAAAGGGTTGGCTATAATACTCTATCCTGCCTTCTTTCTAGTGTCTCTTCAAAATATCCTTCTGGCTCATGCAACTGTACTTGGTACGGTATTGCTAGCCGCCGTTGCAAAAGCCTTCGGACAAGGTGCCGCTCAGCCGGCTATTCAGGCCACTTGCCTCAAAAAACTTGATCCCTCTAGAAGCGGGGTTGCAGCAGCCACCTTTTATATAGGAGCCGATGTAGGCCAAGGAGTGGGACCAATGATTGGGGGGGCAATTTCCAATGCATACGGTTATAAAGCAATGTTATATTTCTGTGTAGTTTTGGTCTTCATGGGACTTCTAGGATTTGCATTGTATAATAGAAAACAGCACTCTAGAATAAACCTAGTTGATGGTCAATAACAAAATGTGTATGCATTCTAGCTGCATACACATTTTTGTATTTAAAAGAATTCTGATAAGCATATCTATAGCTTCAATCCCAATATCACCTTGAATACATCTTCTCCCTAGCCCATCTCGCCAGCTTTAGGATCAAAAGAATTGTTTTCTATAGGCCTACCTTTTAATAGGCTCCGCTCCTAGTAGGCTGCAAGTTAGTCTGGTGCAATTGTCTCTTTTCAAGTTTTTTCATATAATAATC
>JAAYTG010000154.1 GCA_012518075.1 Clostridiales bacterium
CCTTGACCTGCCTCAGTCTATAGGAGATGATGGTCAGCCTGGCTATGGAATAGAGTATAACGAAAAGCTTCTAAGGCTATCAGCCCAAAGTATGAACATGGATTTGAATAATAGTCTAATAGCTATTCTCATATTTATCATAGTTTTAATTATAGTAGCTACAATAGCAGTCATATATAATGCCTTTCATATATCGGTGCTGGAGCGAATATCCCAGTTTGGCACACTCCGCTGTGTAGGGGCCTCCCCAAGTCAGATACAAAATATCGTATTAAAGGAGGCTTGGATACTGAGCCTTATAGGCATTCCAATAGGTCTTGTCTCCGGTGTACTTGCTATGGAGATTGTAATGTATTTTGTTGGTAAATTAAACTTTAATCTATTAGAGGGATTGACCATAGTAATATCACCTTCAGTATTTATAGTAAGTGCTATTATTGGACTGATTACCGTGTTTTTATCTGCTCTAGGGCCGGCAAAGCGGGCAGGCAAAATCCCCGCTCTAGAAACTGTTAGAAATACCGAGAGCTTTAGAATGGAATCCTTCGACAAAATAAAAAGATTCAGCTTTTCCCGTAAATTATTAGGGATTGAAGGAGAGATTGCCTATAAGAATTTACGAAGAAATAGAAAAAGATTTAAAATTACCGTATTTTCCATGATAATAAGTATAGTTCTCTATATTGTATTCTCTAGCTTTATGACCTACATGTTAAAGGCTAGCAATGCCCATTCCGGCGAAATGGGAGATTTTATGGTTTGGCATAACGGTTCCCTTGGACAAAATGAGCTTAATGACTCTATATACAAAGATCTTAAGGGGTTACCTGCAGTAGAGCAAGTGTTCTATTATCATAGCTATAGCGTGCAAATGTTGGTCCCAGAAAATAAGATGAACACAAAATTTATTAAGGTAAGTCCCTACGCTATAAACTATAAAAATGGTGAATTCTTTGAACTCTACAATAACCTTTTGTATGGGTATGAAGAAGAAAACCTTGATGAATTTAAACCATTTCTAAAGAGAGGTAATATAGACATAGATGCCATTAATGAAGAGAATGGAGTCTTGATCGTACAAACATCCCATGTCTTTGCCGAAAATGGTGGTAGAGAAGGAATAATGGACATTGTAGATTATGAAATAGGTGATGAAATCAGCGTTACATCCTATTTTTTCGGAGAAGACCTAGATTATACAAAGGTAAAAGTATTGGGTATATTAGAGATGAGTCCCATAGAAGATCCCTATAACCTCAATGAGGGTATTATAATGATAACTACCAAAGAAGTCTATAGTGGGATTGAAGGAACAAATTATAACCCATTTATCCTTGTAATGGCTAAGAAGGGACATAGTCTAGAGACTATAAGGGAATATCTCAAAGATCTTGCAGATAAAAATCCCTCATATACCTATATAGACAGAGCTAAGCAGGCTGAAGAGGATAGAAATGCTTTTGCTACTATAAGTATTTTCTTGTATGGATTTGTTGCGGTAATAACCCTAATAGGCTCTTTAAATATTATAAACACCATAAGCACCAATTTGCTTCTTAGGACTAAAGAGTTAGCCATGCTAAAGGCTGTAGGTATGACTCAAAATGGAGTTAAGAAAATGGTTTCTATGGAAGCCCTATTCTACGGTATCATAGCTTCAATTTACGGAAGTATTATAGGTACTTCATTATCTTACCTGCTTTATCTCTTTGTCACCGATGGTATACAGGATTTCCCCTGGACCATTCCCTGGAGCAGTATAGTAATATCTGTAGCGGGTGCTACTTTGATCGCACTAATCTCCGGCTTTTTGTCCTTAAGGAAGATCAATCATAGTAGTATAGTTGATAATATGAAAATGGAGGAGTGAATTCACTCCTCCATTTATATGTCTTCTATCAATAGGTCTTCTATCAATAGGTCTCCACTCTTAGGATACATGCTACTTCACCTACGACATCCCTGAGTTTTCTAAGCTCATCCAATCCTTTATCCAGTTTCTCACGCTCTACCTCATGGGTTATAAATATAA
>JAAYTG010000155.1 GCA_012518075.1 Clostridiales bacterium
ATTTGCGATAATCATCCGATCTCCAAAGAGCTGAGTTAAGAGCTTTGCATAAGGTGTTTCTCCACAACCAGCACATGCTCCTGAGAACTCACATAAGGGCTCTCGGAATTGGCTGCCCTTGAGGGTGAATTTATCCATTAAATCCTTCTTGGGAGCAACCTCGTTGATTGCATAATCCCAAAGAGGCTTCTGCTTATCTACCTGGGTATCCAGAGGCTTCATAATCAATGATTTCTTTTTTGATGGACAGACGCTTGCACATACTCCGCAACCAGTACAATCCAGTGGACTTATTTGGATTCTATATCCAAGACCCTTCAGGTTTCTGCCTATGGCAGGTTTGGTTTCAAAGTCTTCTGGTGCATTGGCCATTTCTTCCTCATCCAATACAAAAGGTCTAATGACCGCATGAGGACAGACCAAGGAGCACTGGTTACACTGGATACAGCTTTCAATCTGCCATTCAGGAACATTGGTAGCGATACCCCTCTTCTCATAAGCAGCAGTTCCAGCAGGCATAGTACCATCTTCGATACCTACGAAAGCACTTACAGGTAGTTCGTCACCTCTTTGCTTAACTATAGGATCTAGAATGTTCTTGATAAACTCAGGTCTTGTATCTTCTGTAGTTGTTTCTTCATCTTCTGCATCGGCCCAATGAGCAGGTACTTCCACCTTAACAAGGGCTGCTAGAGCTTGATCCACTCCATCCCAGTTCATCTTAACGATATGCTCGCCCTTACTGCCGTAGGTATTTTGGATAGCTTCCTTTAGGTAATCTATGGCTTCATCTACAGGGATAATATCGGCTAGCTTAAAGAAAGCAGTTTGCATTATCATGTTGATTCTGCCGCCTAGTCCCACACGTTCTGCAATATGGACAGCATCGATAATATAGAAATCAATATTATTCTCAGCTAGATATCTCTTGATAGAAGCTGGCAATTTTTCATCCAATTCTTCAGGACTCCATGTGCAGTTGAGTAGGAAAGTACCATTCTTCGCCAGTCCCTTAACCAAGTCAAATTGGTGGACATAGGCTTCATTATGGCAAGCAATAAAGTCTGCTTCGTCTATTAAATAGGTAGACTTTATAGGCTCTTTTCCAAAGCGCAGGTGAGAAACAGTTACTCCACCGGATTTCTTTGAGTCATAGGAGAAATATGCTTGGGCATATAGATCAGTGTTATCACCGATTATTTTAATAGCATTCTGGTTAGCACCTACGGTACCGTCAGATCCTAGACCCCAGAACTTGCAGCGGACAGTTCCCTTAGGGGATGTATTGATGTGCTCTGATGGAGTCAATGAAGTATTGGTGACATCATCAATGATTCCTAAAGTAAATCCATCCTTGGCATCATCTCTCTTCAAATTATCATATACAGCTTTAATATGTGTAGGAGTAGTATCCTTGGATCCTAAGCCGTATCTTCCGCCTATGATGAAGGGAGCATTCTCTCTGCCATATAAGATAGTTTTAACGTCTTGATATAGAGGTTCTCCAACAGCACCAGGCTCTTTGGTACGATCAAGAACAGCAATCTTCTTGACTGTTGATGGTAGAACGTCTAAGAAATATTTTTCGGAGAAAGGTCTATAGAGGTGTACTTTAACTAGACCTACTCTTTCTCCCATATCTAACAAATAGTCTACGGTTTCTTCGATGGTCTGGGTAACAGAACCCATAGCAACTATAACGTATTCCGCATCTGGTGCGCCGTAGTAGTTAAATGGTTTGTATTCTCTTCCGGTTAACTCTGAAATCTGAGCCATATAGTCATTTACTATATCAGGCACTGCAAGATAGAAGGGATTAGAAGCTTCCCTAGCTTGGAAGAAAACATCAGGATTTTGTGCTGTTCCTCTGGTTACAGGACTTTCGGGGCTCAGTGAATTTTTGCGGAATCTGTCGATAGCCTCATAATCCACCAAGGATGCTAAATCCTCATAGTCTAGAACTTCAATCTTTTGATATTCGTGAGAAGTACGGAATCCATCAAAGAAATGTAAAAAGGGAACTCTAGATTTAATAGCACTTAAGTGTGCCACTCCAGCTAGATCCATAACTTCCTGAACACTACCTGTTGCTAGCATTGCAAAACCAGTTTGGCGGGTAGCCATTACGTCTGAATGATCACCAAAGATTGATAGAGCATGGGATGCTACAGCACGAGCACTGACGTGCATAACTCCCGGCAACAATTCACCGGCCATTTTATACATATTTGGTATCATCAAGAGTAGTCCTTGGGATGCTGTAAAGGTGGTTGCTAGTGAACCAGTGGCTAATGCACCGTGCATAGCACCAGCAGCGCCAGCCTCAGATTGCATTTCGGACAGTCTTACTGTTTGTCCAAATATATTTTTTCGACCGTGTGCACTCCATTCATCTACCACTTCTGCCATGTTAGAAGATGGAGTAATTGGATAGATAGCAGCTACATCTGTAAAAGCATATGCAACATGCGAAGCAGCTGTATTACCATCCATAGTCCTCATCTTTTTACTCATATGAATGACCCTCCTATAAAAAATAAGTACTATTATATAATATAAACTATTATATACATTTTACACTACAATTCTATTACTTATGAGTGGATTTGTAAAGGGTATATTGGGAAAAGAGACAAGATTGTGTTTTATTTATCAAAGATTTAGCCTATATTTACCTTCTATTCCAAAATGTATCCATATAAATACAGTCTAGGATTTGGAGGTACTATTAATAAGCATGTAATCCATATTAAAAAAAGGTTTGAAAAGGTTTTGGAATGGGTATACAATACCCTAGGGGGGTATAGTACTGCGCAAAGATATTATATTCGCCAAAGAAAAAGAGATTCCAGAAAGACCTTCTAAAGAATGTCTTCTATGGGAATATATATA
>JAAYTG010000156.1 GCA_012518075.1 Clostridiales bacterium
GGCAGTTCTATTATTCTAAGTCCTCTGTCACCATACTCATGGACTAAAGCTTTAATCATAGAGGACTTACCCGTCCCCTTATCCCCGTAGAGCAGTACATTGTTAGCAGCATAACCGGAAAGAAATTTCTCTGTATTATCCATCAAAATGTCCTTTTGGGTATCATAGCCTATCAGTTGATTCAAAGTAATAGGGTCTATATGCTCTATACCCTCTAAGAACTTACCATTCCAATAAAACCCCTTATATATGCTAAATAAACCGCAACCCTTGTTTCTATAATAACTAATTAGATAGTCAACATCCCAGCCTTCAAGACCCTTGCTCCTGCATAGATCCAACCAGTTTCTTTCATCATCTTGGTCAAATATATTTAAGATCTTCCCCTGGCCCATCCTATCCTCCAGGATAGAGATAAGGGTAGCCCAAGGAATGTTTGCCAGCCTTACAATACAATCCAGATCATGGGCTACTGCAGTGATCATAGATTTTGATATGTCCTCTGGGTGGTTTTCGCCCTTAAGGGTAAAGTCATTCTCTGTATGTAAAACAGTATCCAAAATCCACATTTTCCAGGAGCTATAATTTGAGCTTAAAGCTAAGTTCTCTCCGGATAAAAAAGCATTTACAAAGCTATAATATGCCTCAACTAGTTTTGATGGCTTCCAAAGATCTTCTAACAAACCCTCAAGTAATTCTCTTAATAGCTTCAATGGAGGCAGTTCTCCTAGCCCACGATAAACAGCCAAACTTCTCGAGGCCAATAGAATATCCTGCAGGGCGGCTTTTTTATCCAATCTATCATTATCCATAAGCGCTTTCATCCTCACTCCTCCATTATTCTTTTGTATATTTTATTTACCTCAAAATAGACCTTATCTAAATCTATTGTTAAGAGTTCCCTATTGTCCATGAGTTTTTTACCGTTGACCCAGACACTATCTATATCGGAGGAATAGCCACTATACACCAGATGATTGGCCCAATCCGTATGGGGGTAGTAGTGTGGCTGCTGGGTATTTATTAGTATAATATCAGCTTTTTTACCAGGGGCCAAGCTACCTACACTATCCTCTAAAGCTAGGGCCTTTGCCCCATTATATGTGGCCATTTGAAGTGATGTAATAGCCGGAATAAGGGTAGGTTCTTCTTTTATCCCTTTTGAAATGAGCCCTGCTAAGGACATCTCCTTCATGATACTTAGATTATTGTTGCTGGCGGCACCATCGGTGCCCAAGGACACTGTAATACCTCTTTTTATCATATCAGCAATAGGGGCAATACCGCTGCCTAGCTTGAGATTGCTGGCAGGACAATGTGCAACCTTTACATCCTTTTCCTCTAAAATATCCATATCTTCCTCCGATAGATGGACACAGTGGGCAGCTAGAACATGCCCATCCAGTAGTCCAAGATCATATAGGTGCCTAACTGGACTTTTCCCATATTTCTTTTTGCTATCCTCTACTTCCTTACCTGTCTCCGATAAATGAATATGAATCCCGACCTCCAACTCCTGGGCTAACTCCTTGGACTCTAATAGAAATGAAGGTTGGCAGGTATATATGGCATGGGGACCTACCATCACCCTTATCCTCCCATTCCCTCTTCCCTGCCAGTTTTGCCACAGTCTTCGGTTTTCCTCTAGCCTTAATCCTGATTTTTCATCAGGCCCTTGCAGTCCTCTAGCTAGAACCCCTCGCATTCCAGATTGCTCTACTGCCAGGGCTGTCTCCTCCATAAACATATACATATCGGCAAAGGTGGTAACTCCTCCCCTTATCATCTCTGCCATTGCAAGTAAAGATAGCCAATAAGCATCCCCCTCTGATAAGCGATCCTCCACAGGCCATATCTTCTGTGACAGCCACTCCATTAGAGGCAAATCGTTAGCATAACCCCTAAACAGGGTCATGGCTACATGGGTATGGGTATTAATAAGGCCGGGCAATGCTAGCTTTCCTTCTCCGTCCTCGATTTTATCATATTGGATATCTGCTTGAAGATCTGACAGATTGCCAACAAATCTTATTTCGTCATCCTCTATTAAGATACAAGCATTTTCGTACCGAGTCTGATTATCATCCATGGTTAGGATATCTATATTCTTAATTAAAGTTCTCAAATTCCTTACCCTCCTATTTAGCTTGTCTAATATTTCTTGGTTAGTTCTATATTTGAGTGCTTTTAATATAATGGATTAATGATACAATTATGAATATTTTCTCCAAACAAGCTTTATAAATTTACTAAAATATGATATACTTATCATAAATGGCTCTCTTATATCGTTCATA
>JAAYTG010000157.1 GCA_012518075.1 Clostridiales bacterium
AATACTGCCTCTTTTACATGAGGGGAATTAGGAAGCATGGTAATGACTATATCCACTTTAGATGCTACATCTTTGGGAGAGCTGCCAGCCTCAGCACCAAGCTCTACCAGTTCCTTTACCGGATCATTAACAATATCGTACACTACTAGTGAATATCCGGCCTTTAACAAGTTTTTAGCCATGGGTTTCCCCATGATACCAAGTCCTATGAATCCAATGTTTTTTTTCATAGTAAATCCTCCTCCTTATTGTTAACAATATATGGTTTGTTGATTTGCATGAAAAAACTTAAGGTTTTAGCACCACTTTCATGGCTTCCCTGTTTTCTATTAATTCAAAGCTCTTTTCCCATTCCTCAATAGATAGTTCATGGGTAATTAAAGGCTTAAGATCTACCTGTCCCTTAGATAATAGGACTATACATTTTTCCCATACATCCCAGGTGTGGGAGAAGTGACCAGTCAATGTAACATTTTTCTGGATAATGGGATCAAGACTAAATCCTACAGGTTTGGGCCCCCATCCAATTTTTACGATCTGTCCACCAGGTCTTACCAGGTCCATGGATAATTGAAGAGTGGGAGATACACCAGCGGTATCAAACACTACATCGGCACCATATTGATCGCCTATAGATTTAACCTTGGCAGATACGTCCTCTCTGCTGCTATTCATGGCAATGGTTGCGCCATATTCCATAGCCATTTCCAGTCTTTCTTCATCACCGTCAGTCCCAACTGCTATGATCTCACTGGCTCCTACTACTTGAGCCATTTTAATGCAAAGCAGGCCTATAGGTCCAGGCCCTATAACAACTACAGTATCTCCAGGCCTTACCCTACTGCTAGATACCACAGATTTATAGGCAACACACAAAGGTTCTATAAGTGCTGCTTCCTTTAAGGATACGGAATCTGGAAGCTTGTGAAGAATCCTTGCCGGCACTTTAACATACTTTGCAAAGGCTCCATCAGCGTGAAAGCCGAATCCCTTTCGTTCTCTACAAATATGATATTGGTTGGTCCTGCAAAGCTCACATTCTCCGCAATAGTCAGCATGGGTTTCAGCTGTTACACGGTCTCCTACCTTGTAGTTTTTTACATCACTGCCTACCTTCTCGATAACACCGGAGAACTCATGTCCAAAGATTAGTGGCACATTCATCTTGAAGGATACTAGATTCTGGTGCATATGAGGATCGGTACCACAAACACCTATATATGCTACCTTTACCAATACATCAGTAGGTCCAATTTCGGGGACCGGAACCTCTCTAACCTCCGTGGCTCCACTAACGTTATCATATTTTACAACAGCTTTCATCATTTCCATTACCCTACACCTCCAAAATCTTTCTGACCCCTTCAATTATCTCAGCATCAGTCAGTCCATAATGTACAAGGAGTTCTTCATAGCTATGTGCTGATTGCCCGAATACGTCCCTTACAGCTACGGATTCCATTGGGATTGACATTTCTTTTAATATGCTGGGGATTATCTCAGCTAATCCACCCATATAGTTATGCTCTTCGGCAGTGACAATACCTTTAACGCCACTGGCATACTCTTTAATCATCTCTTCATCCAGAGGCTTCAATGAGCTTACATTTACTACCCTTAAGGATATACCTTCCTTTTCTAGCTTCTCTGCAGCCTTCAAAGCCATAGAGATCATAACACCATGGGCAAAGACCGTTATATCTTTCCCTTCCCTAATTACCACCGGCTTGCCAATCTCAAAGGGTTTATCCTCA
Organism: Clostridiales bacterium; assembly: GCA_012518075.1. Lineage (GTDB taxonomy): Bacteria > Bacillota > Clostridia > Caldicoprobacterales > UBA3941 > JAAYTG01. The sequence goes on from JAAYTG010000157.1 coordinate 1,755, forward strand.
GGATATAGGGCAGGCAGGTCATTTCTGTTGATCCGCATATATACTGGCCCATCATAGTCAACTATTACATCCATCATCTTTTCTAGCTCTATAGCATCCATAGGTGCTAAGACCGTTAGGTTGGGTATTGCACGCATGATAGCGATATCCTCAATAGCCTGATGGGTTGCTCCATCTCCAAAATCTGATAAGCCTGAGCTAGAGCCCACTATTTTTACATTAAACTTACCAATAGCCACTCCCTGACGTATCTGGTCATAAGCACGACCGGATGCAAAGACAGCAAATGTATTAACAAATGCAATTTTATCGGTAAGGGCCAAACCAGTTGCAAAGGATACCATATTGGCCTCTGCTATTCCCATTTCAAAATATCTTTCAGGAAATCTCTCCTGGAACATATAGGTCATAGTGGATTTCCCTAAATCAGCTTCACACACAACTATATTTTTGTACTTTTCTCCCAAACTCACAAGCTTCTCGCCGTATACCTGTCTTTGACTCATCATCTTCATATAGCATCAGCTCCTTCCACAGTAGCTAGTTCTTTCAGTGCTGCGTGATATTGTTCCTCAGTCAGTGTTCCATTGTGGAAAGCAGGGTTATGCTCGGTGAAGGAAACCCCTTTCCCTTTAATGGTATGGGCTATAATTACAGTTGGTTTTCCCTTAACTTCATCAGCATCATCTAATGCTTTGACTACTTGCTCAATATCGTGCCCATCAATCTCTATTACATGCCAGCCAAATGCTTTCCATTTATCTACCACTGGATTATTATCAAATCTATCTACTATAGGTCCGGTAGCCATGAGTTTATTCTTGTCTACAATAGCCACTAAATTGTCTAATTTAAAGTTTGCTGCCGCCATAGCTGCTTCCCATATTTGGCCTTCGCACTGCTCCCCGTCTCCAACAATGCAGTATGTTTTGGAGTCCTTCTTATCCACCTTTGCGGCAGCAGCCATGCCACATGAGATAGATAGTCCCTGTCCCAGTGACCCTGTATTAGCTTCAATCCCAGGTGTAGTCAATTTGTCAGGATGTCCTTGCAATCTCGCGCCTAGCTGCTTTAACTTACCCAGCTCCTCCTTAGGGAAATATCCGCAGAGGGCCAGGGCTGCATATTGTATGACAGCTGCATGTCCTTTACTAAAAACTACTCTATCCCTATCTTCCCAATCTGGATTCTGTGGATCATGCCTTAGCTTGTGGAAGTATAAAGCTGCTAGAATCTCAGCCAGCGAAAAAGAGCCTCCGATATGCCCAGCATTTCCTATACCTACCATCTTTATGACTTCACGCTTGAGTTCTAATGCTCTTTCCTTTAGCTGAATGTAATTACACTCTTTCATGTCCTATAACCTCCTAATAGTTTTTTATTTGGATTTACAACTCAATCTTATGATGCTCTTTAATTTTCTTGACAGTAACTTCAATATGCTCACTCATAAGCTCGGCTGCGGCTTCTTCATCCCTGTTTCTTACGGCATCAAGAATCTTTTTGTGGTAATATATTCCCTCGTCAAATCCCGTTAGCTCTACTACCTCTTCCATTGCCGTCTTGAGCATATCATGTAATATGGCATTTACCTTTACTATGACAGAGTTGTTAGTGGCAAGGGCTAGATATAGATGGAAGTTCAGATCCTCTGCAGCAAACTTTATATTATCACCCCGATTCATCTTCATATTGGCAACAGTTTTTTCTAATCTATCGATATCATCCTGGTCAGCCCTTCTGCAAGCTAGCTTGATGGTCTGTACCTCCAATATTGACCTAAACTCCAACATTTCTATTAGATTAGTTCTCTCTACCATTAATATTGGTAATAGGGTATTAAAATAATCCTTAGGGAATATTTCCGATACATATGTTCCCTCGCCCCTACGTACATATAAAACACCCATACCCACCAGGCGATGGATGGCCTCCCTAATAGAGACCCTGCTTACATCAAACATTCTGGCTAGCTCCATCTCACTCGGTATCTTATCTCCAGCTGCCCAGTGACCGGAGATTATCTGCTGCTTAATTTGCTCAAATACTTCATCGCTGACACTTCGCTTCTTAATTGCTACTATACTCATATTTTTCCTCTCTATCCCCTGTCAGTTGTAAGATGTATTACATCTTCTTTATTATATAACATATTCTACAAAAAGTCATTAATTCCTTCTTAAGATTTTAGCTTTGTTACAAAAATGTCAAGGAAAGTCATTCTATTAACCTATTAATATAATACCATATCAATTTGGTCATCTACAATCAAAATTAGTCAAATAGATGGCAAATGTTCTTTAATTACTATTTATAAGTGAACGCTAAATCCAGGCTTCACTATTAATAACTGTATGATCTAATATATAATGCCTATTGATAAGTGAACGCCTTCATTGATTTGGTTAAGAAAACTTGGCTTATGGAATGCAGAAAAGCCGTAGCCGAGGTAGGACGCCGAGGCAGCTTCCACCAGCAGGACGCTGGTTTGGAAGCGGTAGGCTTTTCTAATGAAATAAGCCTTAGTTTTCTCCAAATCAGTGATGAAGTGAACGATCAATAGTTATTATATTACTTTAACTTTGTGTGAACTAGTTTTATTAACTCCTTGTATGAAGCATCACAAAAGCTTAGCAAAGCCCAACTCTGATTATGCTAAATGAATGCTTGGGCGCATCATATATAAACTCTGATGATAGATTGTCCAAGGTAAACTCCTTGGGGGAAACCTTAGTCTTATCTTCGAAGCTATTGACATCATACTTGTCATCTGACTCAAGTATTTGAACCCTGGCTATACTATTAACCTCTTCATCTATCTTGATCTCAACCTCTTCATTTTTATCTGACATGTTGACAATCTTGATGATAGCTTCATTTGTCTCATCATCAACTGTTACCACAGAAGAGATCTTGGGCATAGGCTCAATAGCATAAGTGTTTACAAGCTCCCCGTTTAGATAGCATTCTATTCTATAGTCTTTTGCAACTATCTTCATATTGTTTGCCTTGCTATAATCAATATCTACATCTACCTTTTGGCTGGTCTCCATAACCCGTAAACGTTTTACAGCCTCTATATAGCTCTTCCCATCTTCAATAACCCAGCTATAGTATTGCAGCCTCTTTTCACCCCAGTATGTCTGGTAGACATCCCCTACATTTTCCTTCCTCTCATTCCATACGCTAATTTTAATAGCTTCCCCGGCCTTGCCAAACTCCACATCGGCACTTACCACATACTCCCTAGCATCCTCATCACCCAAGAGGCACCAGGAATCATCTGTTTTTGCAAGGAATTTGTCATCCTCTACAATAAACTCACCTGAGATGTTTGAAACAATGGTATTTTCTCTTATATCATCTATAGTTACATTAGTAAAGCTGGTTCCTGCTCCCTTGGCATAGAGTCCTACCCATCCAAACTTGTCCTCCATTATGGTGTCAGTCTTGGTGCTGGATTCTACTACATAGTCACCCCTGTTCTCTCCCATCATCTGCAGCATATAGTAGCTTGGAATACCAAAGCTTTCACGGTTGTTAAATTCAATCAGGTTTGGATACCAGGACTTATAGCTGGCATTTAAGAACAAGGGTGCAAAGCATGACATGGTAACTAGATCCTGGTTATGCTCTAACCCTGTTAAGAATACCGCTTCCCCCAGTGCTGAATATAATGAGGCATTTACCCTATTGTTTGTAACCCCATATTCACCAAGGAAAATCTTAGGACCCTTTCTATCATAGTCGTCATACATATTTTGCTGGGTAGCAAAGAATTCCGTATCGTTATAAAAGTGCTCATCCACCACTTCTGTAGGCAGGCCCTCAAGCTCAGTATGGGTATTGGATATATAGATAATATCGGGGAACCTCTTCTTAAGCTCCCTATAAAATAGCTCATACCTTCTATTGTATTCTTCACCATAGTTTTCATTGCCAATCTCTACATACTTAATATTGAAAGGCTCAGGATGACCATTCTCAGCCCGTTTTCTTCCCCAGTAGCTATCCGCTGGCGCATTGGCATACTCTAGGGCATTGATAGCATCCTGTAGGTACTCATCTGTAAGCTCATCATCAAAGAACTCAGCCTTCCTATGCTGGCAGGTCATGCCACAATTAATAACATACATAGGGTTGGCACCTATATCCTCACATAGCTGGAGGTATTCATGAAAGCCCAGTCCATTTGTTGTCCTATAAAACCATATCAGCCAGTGGCTGGGCCTTTCCCAAACAGGGCCTATGGTCTTTTCAAATGTCATAGTAGTTTCCTTGGTCAGCCCTTCAACTATACAGCCCCCAGGAAAACGCAGAAAGCTAGGCTTCATGCCTTTAAGTAGCTCCACTAGATCCTTGCGCAGGCCATTAACACGTCCTTTATAGGTTTCGACCGGCATAAGGGAGGAGAATCCAAGTTTTACTGTCCCCTTGTCTTTAGAGCTTATATGAAATGTAGCCTCAACATCACTGCCTTTTGAGGTGAATACACAATCATATCTCTTAAATTCACCTTGGCTTATTTCTATACTTTTACTGTCATATATTCTACTTCCGCATTTGCTTCTAAGGGACAGCTCCACTCTTTGATTCCCTTCAGTGGCCTTAGCAAACATAAAGAAGTTATATTTCTTATCCTCCTCTACATTCATGCCAGTATAGCCTATATTATAAACAGAATGACTGGAATTCTCTTCTTTAAAAGATATGATAAGGCTAGCTTCTCTATTCTCGTTAAGGGTATCCTCTTCATCCAAAGATACGTCAATTGCACTACTTCCCTCACTTACATACCAAGCAGGTATCTTTGTCTCCGGTACACTGTCATACCACTGGTCTAGACCTTCCCCATTGTTAAAAGCACACTTGTATCCGGTAGGTGTTATAAAGTACTTTCCGTCTTCAACTAACTTACAGTCCTTTGGTACTATGGAATCTTCAAAGGAGCGATTTCTAAGCATTTCAGGGTATAGGCCTCCATCACCCACTCGATTAATGTCCTCAAAAAATACTCCATGTAGGTCTGGGCTAGTTTTAA
>JAAYTG010000018.1 GCA_012518075.1 Clostridiales bacterium
GAAATTGAGAATATCTAGGCACATTAAAGAAATGTTAAACATATTATTTATTAGATATATACATGGAACTTTCTATGATTTTTCTACCTTTTGCTTTTAAAAGCCTGTGATAGGTATAGATTATAACTATAAGAAGGTGCTATAGATATGGCTAGACCCTATGTTTGTCCAAATAACAGGACTTCAGTTAGAAATATTCTATATTCCTTGATGTCATCTCCACATGCTTATGACAAAAAAGTGAAGTCTAACAATAATGTGCATCAGTCCACAATAGATAAAGGGAGTAATGAACAGGGGCCAAATAAATTAATAGAATCACCAACCCAGTCAACTCTTTTTGATCATAAGAAGTATGATGATAAGTTGGAGAAAATAGTGCAAATGGTTCAAACAAATGAAAATGAAATAAGAAAGGCTGTATTATTGATTGAATCCCTAGAAGACACATGCAAAAAGCAAGGAACTATCTTAAATTCAGTACAAACTCAAAAAAAGCAATTCCATGATTTACTTATGAAGTGGCTGCTGAAGCAAGTGACCATTGGGGTGAATGACTTTCATATACAGGGAGTTCTTACAGAAATATCTAGTGAACATGAATATCTTACCCTTGTTTTAGCAGAATATATATATATTATTCCTTTTGAAAAAATTCATTTTATTAAGTTGAATGTTTAATCATATTTGTCCCCTATAATTCTAGAGGGGGCAAATATAACTCATATATCATGATGGGTATTCTACATAATCAATTTGACTCATTTGAAAAACAATGATTTCACCCGTTTCAATTACAATAGCTTTCACAAAGTGATCCTTTACTTCAATTATTACTACATGCTGAGTCTTATTACCGCATCTAATTCTAGTTTTTCTATTTATACTCTGCTGCAATTCACCTTTAAAAGTTCCATATTTTTCATGACTTGACTTTTTGCAATTTTTGTCTTTGTCATCTACATAATCTTTATCTTTCTTATATCGGCGCTTATGACTGTCGCGCTTTTTATCATCCTTGTCATCATATCCTGGAAATTCTTCATAATCAGATTCATTTCTTGGTTTTTTAGGTTCTTCTTCATCTTTTCTGTCGTGATCATTTTGGTGTTTTTTTTGCTTTCTATCACATTTGTTCAGTTCTTCTTTGCACTCCTTAAGCTTTTCTCTATACCATGCTAATTCGCCTAAACATTCCCTAAGTTCTTGTTCTAGATCACATCCAGGCCAAGGTTTGTATTCAGACATTATAACACCTCCATATATAATAGAAACTATCTCATGATATATACTGTCATATATCCAAGATGCACTAATATAATATGAAGGTGGTTATAGTTAAGTTACTAATATTTTAGTTTTTGCCTTTAATGACCCAACTAGCAACCTCTACTGTTCTTTTAGCTTGGTGCTTTACCGCATCTTTTACATCTTCAACCATTTTACCATCTTCATTTATTGTAACACTTGTCCCGTATGGATTTCCTCCTGCCACGAATACAGAATCATCTGAATATCCTGGTGGTACAATTATAGCACCCCAATGCATCATTGTAGTATATATGGCGTGGATTGTAGCCTCTTGTCCCCCATGTGAATTGCCTGCTGAGGACATAGCGCTGACAACTTTATTGACAAGTTTTCCTTGGGCCCATAAGCCTCCTTGAATATCCATAAATTGTTTCATTTGGGATGCAACATTTCCATAACGGGTAGGTGAGCTAAATATAATAGCATCTGCCCATTCTAAATCATCAGATGTTGCCGTCGGTACATCTTTAGTCTCATCAAAGTGGTTTCTCCATGCTGGATTTGAATCGATTGCAGCATCAGGTGCCAATTCTTGAACCTTCAGCACCTTAACCTCTGCACCTAGTTCTTTAGCCCCCTCCTCAGCCCACTTGGCTAGCTGGTAATTTGATCCAGTTGAACTATAATAGATTACTGCTAATTTAACTTTATCCATATTTCCATCTCCTTTAAAAGTAGTATCTTTATACATTTAAAATTGTTATATTTATAATACCCTAATCCTATGCTTTTAAATCATAATAATGTAATAATGCAATGTTTATACATATGTTTTCAATTAATATTGAAAACAAAAGAAGCCACGATATTTAATATATCCAGGCTCCTTTATAGTTGAACTTGATTTTACTATCTTATTTGTGTATAAACGCTTAAGTGGTTACGGATTTGTTCCGCATTGCCTTCATCCTGTACATCGACATATATATGATCTCCATCTTTGGTTACACGGTAGTCAGTAAATTCTCTGCCTTTAAGGTAGTCCTCTATGGATTTCCATCCCCCATCTCCCTGGGCAATTGATAGCTTGTCGCCTACATAATCTCCATTTACAAAGACATGATAACGGTCATCAGCTACCTTGCTTTGGTCATAGTCGTCTCTAATTGGAATAAAAGGATACATAAAAGAGTTATTACTACCACCAAACATATTCATAAGAAATCTACCCTCTTTCATATTGTCTATTTGGATTTATTGTTTACTTAAAGGGTAGATTTAATACAGGATATAAACTTATCCCTCCAACTTATTTTTAGGCCTCAGATTGATGAGGAATATTCCCAATGAAACCAAAATGATAGCTACAATAACGTAAAGTCCCAAAAAGCTTTCGTCTAAAAACATATAGGATAAAAGTGTTCCAAATAGCGGTATAGTAAACTTGTATATGCTAACCCTGCCCACATCGTTATATTTAAGTAGAATAGACCACAATGTGAAAGCTGCTGCAGATATAAACCCTAAATACATCAAAAGCAGAAGACCTGTGGAAGTAAATATAATATCTGTCCCTCCACCAAGAAACCCAATGGCTACTAATATAAGGGAACCAATTAATAGCTGATATCCTGAAATAGCAAAAGGAGATATATCTTTAGATATTCTCTTAATGTAAATCCCGGCCAATGCTCCTACTAGGCTTGAAATGATGATAAACCCCTCGCCAGTGAGTGAAAAACTGCCTTGGATTCCTCCACTATTCATATTTGCCAAAGACACCCCTATAAATCCTAATACCACTCCAGCAATTCTTTTAAGAGTTAGCCTATCTTCCTTAAAGAAAAAATGAGCAATAATAACGGTAAAAAATGTACTGCTAGCAGAAAGGATAGATCCTATGGTACCACTAGTATTTGAAAGTCCTATATAGAAAAATACATACTGTGTAGTGGTTTGCAAGATTCCTAAAAAAGCCACTTTTGGTACATGGGATTTCTTTAACTTCAATGATCTCCCAGTAATTAAGCAAAAAGCAAATATCATCATTGAAGAGAGAAAAAACCTGTATCCAGCAAATAATATTTTCTCATAGGTATCATTTGCACCTATGGAAAAAAGCCTATAACCTATCTTTACTGACGGAAAAGCACTCCCCCATAGAAAACAGCTTCCCAGGGCTAAAGTCAGCAGTACGTATGGTTTTGTAAATATTGATTTACTTTTGTTTTTCAAATCAACCTTCTCCTGTTAAATATAATAGACCCAAACTGGGAAGTTGCCCAAGTTTGGGTCCAAAACTAATTTGAATTATTATAACATAAGCTGTTATTAGATGTCAATTTTGAACACTTTCCATAAGGGCTTCCTTATTTAGAATTACAATTTTCTTATGTCCAATTAATTCGATTAATCCCATATCCTGAAATGCCGATAATTTCCGGCTTAAGGTTTCTCTGCTCATCCCCAAATGTGAGGCCAGGTCTTTTCGACTCATCTTTAAAACTATCTCACCTTTGCTATTAGCTAGCTCTAGCAGAGTATCTACCAGCCTTTGCTCTACCCCATACAGACTGATATTCTCTATTAGGTTTTCAGTCTTTTCTAATCTTTGGCTTAGTTCTTCCAATACCTTAAGAGCGATTGTGGGATATTTAGACATAAGATCTTTAATTGCTAGTCCATCAATTATACAGACTGTTGTCCTTTCTAAGGTTTCAGCATTATCAGTTAAGGGATAAGAACTAAATAGGGCAAGTTCTCCCATAAAATCACCGGGTTCCAAGATTCTTATGACCTGTTCTTTTCCAGATTCTGATAATCTTGATATTTTTACCTTGCCTTCATGAATGACGTAGAGCTTTTCCCCCTTATCCCCTGCCATATAGATCATTTGACCCTTTTCATAGGTCCTTTCAGATGTTATTCTAGCTACCTCCATCATCTCATCAAAATTTAGATTATTAAATATGGGAACCAACTGAATACAGGTTTTTCCTTCTCTATGTGCGCAATTGCAATTCACTTATATTCCCCCTTACATAAATTAGTACTTGCTTAAATGCATATTTATCATGATAGCCAGCGGTTAAATTAGGCTTAAATGGTACCGTTTTCCGATATATGCTGGGTTATAATCAGCAATTGTCCTTCTTGTGATAATTGTTCTAGCTATAGTAAACCCTTATACGGGAACTACAGGGTATTCTAATCATGACACATTATGCAAAATGAAAGAAAGAAAGAGTTAATAATATTATAACTCTTTACATTAAGTTTGAACCATTTTTTTATAATAAACTGCTTCTATAATAAATAGTTCTCATTGTCTCATTACTGACTACTTTCCTCTATCCCCGTATAGATTAATATGGCGTCTCTTAAAAACTTAGCTAAACCAGGTTGATCTTTATCATAGTATTGTGTAAATCTGTCATCATCAACATACCTCTTGGCAAGACCAGCATGTGCCTCCTTGCTATAGGAATTCCATGTAAAGCTAAGCCATTTCCTGTGAAGATCAGCAGTCTGTTGAGCTAAGTTGCTAGCAGGATCCCCTGTTTTAAATGCCTCCTTCAAGGTCACCATTATTTGGGACCCAAGCTCTTTCCATTTATAATATTTCTCTTGACTCATCCCCATTATCATCTCATTAGATTTGTTGACTGTATCCTCTCCATAGAGTTCTTTAATTTCTTTGCCGTATTGTCTTTCATTCTCTTCTATTAGGTTTTTCTTAAAACCTAGAAATTTTTCTTCGTTGTTCATTTTTATTCCTCCTTTTCTTGAAGCAATAGTTCTATCTAGATTTAGGATTAGTAAATCCAATTGATTCCTTTTTTTTAGAAGCTCTTTGCGATGTTCTGCTAGTGCCATTTCAATGTCAAAGGAAGTGTCGTATATGATTTCCTTAATCTTATTTAGACTAACACCTAATTCCTTATAGAATAATATCTGTTGTAGAAGTTCTACCTCCTTATATCCGTAAATCCTATAGCCGGATGAATTGATTCTTAAAGGTTTGAGAAGTCCGATTTCATCATAATATCTCAGGGTTCTAGTACTTACACCTGCAAGCTTACTTAGACCTTTAACTGTGTACTCCATGGATTCACCTCCTCTAGATAACACTATATACATTAACGTAACGGCAATGTCAACTAAATTTAATTGAAATATTTATTATTAATGGTATAATGAAATAAATTGCATGCTTGCCTACTAAGATAAGCACCGACTTCGTATCTGGCTTTTTTCTTAAAGGCTATATTCGATTTTTATACCCAATATACGGTTATGTAATATATTCAGTCTCCACCTATCTTGTTCATCACTTAGTTGCAAATTATGTTCCAAAGTATACCTATAAAATCTAATTAAGGAGGATAAAGATGATATATAGACCAATCGGAAATACCGGAATGTCAGCTAGCATCATTGGGCTTGGCACTGAACACTTAGACAACCGACCCTATGAAGTATGTGAAGAAGTTATTGATGCAGCTCTAGAACAAGGTATCAATATTTTTGATGTCTTTATGCCGGGTACAGAAGTTAGAAACAACATATCTAAGGCCCTTAAAGGAAGAAGAGACAAAGTATTAATTCAAGGTCATATTGGATCCGTCGATATCCGAGAACAATACGACAGAACTCGAGATGTTCCTACTTGCCGAAAATACTTTGAAAACCTACTGCGCAGTTTTAAAACAGATTATATTGATCTGGGTATGATGTTCTTTATTGATACTGAAGAAGATTTTAAAGGTGTTTTTGAAACAGAATATATTTCATATGTTCAGAAATTAAAAGAAGAAGGCAAGATCCGAGCAATAGGAGCCAGCTCCCACAATCCAGAGATGGCTGCCCGAATAGTAGAAACTGGAACTATAGAACTGCTTATGTTTAGCACTAACCTTGCCTACGATATGGTACATACTGATATATATGATCCAGGAACCATTAATGATAATCTTAATAATTTGGCCTTTAAGGGGATCGATCCTAAGCGGGATTATCTCTATAAGCTATGCGACAGTAAAGGAGTCGCTATAACTACAATGAAGACTCTAGGAGCAGGCAAGCTTTTATCTTCAGATTTTTCTCCATTTAGCCAACCATTAACAGTAGGACAATGCATCCATTATGCGTTGACACGCCCGGCAGTCGTTAGTACCTTAATTGGTTGTCAGACTCGAGAAGAAGTATTAGAAGCAGTGAATTATCTTAATCTTACAGACGAAGAAAAAGATTATAGTCAAGCCATAAAAAACCATAGGGGTACTTTGGATTCAAAATGCATGTACTGTAACCACTGTCTCCCCTGCCCTTCACAGATTAATATTGCCTCCATAACAAGATTACTTGATATCGCAGCTTTAGATGAAAATAATATACCTTCAAAAATTAAAAAAGAATATTCCTTAAGCCCTCATAAGGCCTCTGAGTGTATTGCCTGTGGACAATGTGAAGCCAGGTGTCCCTTCAACGTTAAGATAATAGAAAACATGGAAGAGGCAGCAAGACTATTTGAATAAAATCATCAAGGTAATATGTGTTTTTAGGACTTTTATACAGCTACTGAAAAAGGTATTAGCCGATAGATAAGCGACTAATACCTTTTAATATTTAGAATAATTTTCACAAAGTAATTTCATCTATTGTTTTTCCTTCAATATCTTTAATAGTAAACCTATTGTCCTTCATAACTCCATAGGAATGAGGATTGTCTTCCTTGGGAAGTGTAATTGAAGCCAAATTTATGGCATAAGTATTATCTTTTTTTATTACCCTATTTATATGGGTATGTCCATAAAACAGGACATCAGCTTGACCCAGTTTTGGAAGATTGTCCACATTGTAGACATGTCCGTGGGTTAAGAATAAGCGTCTCCCTTTATAAAGAATGGTAGAATAATCACTCATAAGGGGGAAATCAAGCACCATTTGGTCGACTTCACTATCACAATTACCCCTTACAGCTATTATCTTATCTGCAAACTTATTGAGAAGATTGGCTACTTCACCTGGGTTATAATCCTTGGGAAGCGGATTTCTAGCTCCATGGTATAGTAGATCACCTAAGAGTACAATATAATCTGCCTCCTCATTATTGAGTGCTTCTATACCTTTCCTTGCATAGTAAAGAGAACCATGTATATCTGAAACAAATAAGATTTTCAAAGTCTCGCCTCCTACAATTCCCTTAATCATAAAATCTTTATTGTTATTATCTTATCAGAATTTCATAGAATAATAAAGCAGCATCTCCTTCTATTACAAGCCTTATCATTCATTCCATTTACACTATGGGTGTTGATAGAAAAACTATCATGATCTATGGAAGAAACATATTCAAATCAGCAAGATAATATATTGGGTATTGTAATTTAAAAACTAGCATTAATTATTTAACTAAACAGCCTTATACTTTATAATAAAAATCGTATTTTAGGCAAATCTATTAAATATGAAGCCAGTTATAAAATTATTCAATGGAGGGAAAGATGGTAAGAAAAAGATATAAGTTCAAGAATTTACTGGTTCCCATAGAGCATCATAATACAGCAGCATGGGCGGATGCAGAAGGATTAAAACCTGATTCCAAAGTCAATTTGCCAAACGAGGTTCAGGTGAGAAATGCAAAAGAATATGTTGACACAAACCAAAAATGAAAAGAGGGCTTATAGACCCTCTTTTCATTAAAAGAATCCATGTTCTGCTAATCCTTTATACCTACTATACCTTTCTTCCGCATGTTTAGAAGATAGCTCAAACATCTCATCAGCAATATCTGGAAAGATATTCATCAATTGTGAATAGCGGACCTCGCTTTGTATGTGTTCCTTGTAGTCTTTGGTGGGCTCTTTGGAGTCAAGTATAAAAGGATTCTTACCTTCCCTTTTAAGATCAGGATTATACCTATAGAGATGCCAATAGCCTGCCTCTACTGCTCTCTTTTCTTGTAAAATACTAGTTCCCATTCCTGATTTTATACCATGGCTAATGCATGGAGAGTAAGCGATGATCAGGGAAGGACCTTTATATTTTTCAGCTTCGTTGATAGCTCTTATGGTCTGGTTCATATTAGCACCCATTGCTATCTGGGCAACGTATACATTTCCATATGTCATAGCCATAAGACCTAAATCCTTTTTCTTGCTTTTTTTTCCTGATGCCGCTAGTTTAGCGACACAGGCAGTAGGTGTGGATTTTGAACTCTGTCCTCCCGTGTTAGAATATAATTCGGTGTCCATAACAAAGAGGTTTATATCATCTCCCATGGCCAAAACATGGTCAAGTCCTCCATAATCGATATCATATGCCCAGCCATCTCCTCCTATAGCCCAAAAGGATTTTTTGATAAGATGATCCTTTCTCTTCATGATTTCTTCTATCGCTATGTTATCTTTATAGTCATAGCCATCCAGTACTTTTAGTATTTTTTCTGTAGCTCTCTCAGATTCTTCACCGTCATCCATATTATTGAGCCAACTTTTAAAGGCCTCTTTTATTTTTTCAGGGATAGATGAATTGATTGCCTGGTCCATTAATTGCGCAATTCTGCTTCTAATCTGATTAGCACCTAATAGCATGCCATAGCCAAACTCAGCAGCATCCTCAAATAATGGATTTATCCATGCGGGTCCTTTACCATTCCAATTGGTAGTATATGCTATGGAAGGTGCTGATGCACCCCATATGGATGAGCAACCCGTCGCATTGGAAATCATCATTCTTTCACCAAATAACTGGGTGAGAAGTTTTATATAGGGTGTTTCCCCACAGCCTGGACAGGCTCCATTGAATTCTAATAGAGGTCTTCTAAATTGACTTCCTTTAAGGGTTTTTGCATCTGTCAGTTCATCCTTCATTGATATAGTCATGGCAAATTCCCAGTTATCTTCCTGCATCTTAATTTCCTGTTCTGCCGGCTGCATAACCAAGGCTTTTCCTTTTGCTGGACAAACATCAGCACAATTAGCGCAGCCTGTACAGTCTAAGGGATCTACCTGAACCCTAAATTGAAGATGATCTATACCTCTACCCATAGCCTTTTTAGTTTCAAAGGTCTCTGGTGCTTTCTCCTTTTCCTCTTCATCCAATAGGAAGAGTCTTATGGTAGCATGGGGACAGACATAGGAGCACCTACCACACTGTATACATTTTTCGATTTGCCACTGAGGAATCATTGGTGCTATACCACGTTTTTCGTAGGCTGTGGTTCCTAAAGGAAAAGTACCATCTTCCATTCCTACAAAGGTACTTACAGGTAGTTCATCACCCTCATGTCTAGCCATAGGCTCTTGAATATTCTCAACAAAATCTGGAGCATCGAACTCATGGGTATTTTCTTCTTCATCTGTCCCCCAAGTTTCTGGTACTTCTACTTTAATCAATGCTTCTATAGCTCGGTCAACAGCTCTCTTGTTCATATCAACGATATTTTGTCCCTTCCTACCATACATATCTTCTATAGAGCTTTTAAGATAGGCCAGAGCCTCATCTACTGGAAGAACATTTGCTAGCTTAAAAAACACCGCCTGCATTACCATATTAATACGATTGCCCAGTCCCACCTCAGCTGCGATTTTCATTGCGTCTATTATATAAAAGTCTATTGCATTTTGGGCTATATATCTTCTTATATGTACTGGTACATAATCTTCAATTTCTTCAGCAGGCCAAGAACAATTCAATACGAAGGTTCCTCCTCTCTTAATACCCTTAATCAAATCAAATTGATAAACGTAAGCTTGGTTGTGGCATGCAATGTAATCGGCATCATACACTAAATAAGTTGAGCTTATAGGCTTTGGCCCAAATCGTAAGTGGGATACTGTGGTACCACCTGATTTCTTACTGTCATAGGAAAAATATCCTTGAGCATAAAGATCTGTATTGTCACCGATTATTTTGATAGCAGTTTTATTTGCTCCAACTGTACCATCTGAACCCAATCCCCAAATCTTGCAACTTATTGTACCTTCTGGTACTGTATCTATTATCTTCTCCTCTGGCAGTGATGTGTGAGTCACATCATCTACAATCCCAATTGTAAAACCATCCTTTGGAGTAGTCTGCTTTAAATTGTTGAAGACTGCTAGAATCTGAGATGGTCTGGTATCCTTAGATGAAAGTCCATATCTACCACCTACTATAAATGGAATGTTTTCCTTATTCTTAAATGCCTTGACTACATCCAGATATAGAGGTTCTCCTGCTGATCCTGGTTCTTTAGTACGATCTAGAACCGCCATTTTCTTAACGGTTTGGGGGATAGCCTGAAGGAAATATTCCTCTGAAAATGGTCTGTATAGATTTACCTTTACCATACCTACCTTTTCCCCTCGTGCATTAAGATAATCCACTACTTCAGATATGGTCCCGGTAACCGAAGCCATTGCCACTATGATATACTCAGCATCCTGGGCCCCATAATAGTCATATAGATTATACTTCCGTCCAGTGATTTCGCTCATACTAGTCATGTAGCTTTGGACTATGTCAGGTACAGCAATATAGAAAGGGTTAGCACTTTCTCTCTGTTGGAAATAGATATCGGGATTTTGAGTAGTTCCCCTCACAACAGGGTGTTCGGAATTGAGGGCTCTGTTTCGAAAATCTTCTATAGCTCTATAATCCACCAGTTTTTCAACTTCTTTATAATCGACTATACTAACTTTTTGATATTCATGTGATGTTCGGAAGCCATCAAAGAAATGTATGAAGGGTACCCTTGATTTGATGGCTGCCAAATGGGAAACAAAGCCAAAATCCATTGCTTCTTGTGCGTTGCTAGAAGCTAGCATGGCCACCCCAGTCTGTCTGCATGCCATAACGTCCTGGTGATCTCCATATATTGATAATGCATGGGTTGCAATGGACCTGGCGCTAACATGGAGTACCCCAGGCAAGAGTTCCCCGGCCATCTTATAGAGATTTGGGATCATTAAAAGAAGTCCTTGAGATGCTGTATAGGTAGATGCTAGTGCACCAGCCTGAAGGGCGCCTCTCATTGCTCCAGCAGCACCTGCTTCTGACTGCATCTCAATAACCCTTACCTCTTGACCGAAAATATTTTTCTTTCCGTGTGCCGACCACTCATCAACCCCTTCGGCCATAGGGGTAGAAGGAGTTATGGGGAATATGGCTGCGACTTCTGTAAATGCATATGAAGCATAGGCCGCCGCCTCATTACCATCCATGGTCTCTTTTCTATACATAGAAGTTCTCCTTTGCATATTGTATTTATAATCCTAAATGATATATTCTCACTATTTTTATAGGATTATCTTAATTAAACATTATTTTATACAAGATCCCAGATACATATTCAATTAACATATCTTGAAATTGTTCTGTTTTCCCAAAGGTGTTTAACTGTTGGATAATTAAAGCATAAAATGCAAATATTAATAATGGAATAAAGCAATACTATTAGGAGGGTAGTAATGAAAAATAGTCAAATGTCTTCTAATGAATTAAAAGATAATATAGTTAATTTTCTAAAGGAACATAATCAAGGCGCTCTTGCTACGTGTATTGGTGATGATCCTAGAAGTAGTCCCGTTCTTTATTTCTTAGCTAGTAATATGAATATATATATCCCATCAGCTGGGGGCGAAAAGTTTAATGCCATTGACAGCAATCCAAATGTCTGCCTTTTGGTTAACACGGATTACGTTGACTTTAGGCAGATTAAAGGAGTCCAAATTTTTGGTAAAGCCATTACCAACTTACAGAAGCCCAGCCTTGTGGATGAAGCAAAGCAACAGTGTATGGGTATCGATGTAATGAAACCTAATCAAGGCGAGTTAATGGTAATTAAAGTAATACCCGAAGAGGTGGTTTATCTAGATTCCCTTGGAGATGGAGATAGAACAAAACAGATTTTAAGATTGGACAGGTTAATGGAGGAAAACAATGAATATAGATGAACAGAAGAATTTCAAAAAAACGCCTGAGTCCTATTGGATAGCATCCACAGAAACCACAAACTATCCTACTTTGAATGAGGACATAAATGTGGACATACTAATAATTGGTGGAGGATTTGTGGGTATTTCCTGTGCCTATCAACTCTTAAATGAAGGCTTTAAAATAGCTATCATTGAAGCCAATAAAATCTTACAAGGGACTACCGGCTATACGACAGCAAAGGTAACATCACAGCATGGGCTTATTTATAACAAAGTTCAAAGCCAGATGGGTAAGGAATTAGCTCAGCAGTATGCTGATGCCAACCAAAATGCCATATTGGAGATAAAAAGGATTTCAGAGGAAAATAATATCCAGTGCGATTATGTTCACCAGCCAGCTTTTACTTACACTCAGCAAGATAAATACATTAAGCAGATAGAGGACGAGATTAAAATAGCTACAGAATTGGGCATTAAAGCGTCTTATGTTGATGAAATACCATTCAACTTCCCTATTAAAGCAGCAGTCCGTTTCGACGATCAAGCTCAATTTCATCCTCGAAAATATCTGCTGGCCTTAGCAAACCTTGTTCAAAATCAAGATGTTCAAATATTTGAAAATACTAGAGCAGTAGATATCGAGGATGACAATGGCTATACTATCACAACTGCTCAAGGGAATAAGATTACTGCAAACAAGGTAATCATTGCCTCCCACTATCCTTTTTACAACAAACATGGGATGTACTTTGCAAGGATATATATGGAGAGATCGTATATTGTTGCCATCAAGGCCAAGGAGCAATATCCCGGAGGAATGTATATTAGTGAGGAAGATCCAGGTCGCTCTCTTCGTAGTCAAAGTTATGACAATGGTGAGCTTATATTTGTAGGAGGAGAGCATCACAAGACAGGTCAAGGCAAATCCACCGTCAAGCATTATGAAACATTGATAGATTTTGCAAATAGTTTATATACGGTGGAAGATATACCTTTCCGTTGGTCAACTCAGGATTGTATGACCTTGGATGGTTTACCCTATGTAGGCAATTTCACCGCTAACACTCCAAACTTGTATATTGCTACCGGTTTCCAAAAATGGGGTATGACCAATAGTACAGCATCCTCCATCATCCTTAAAGATTTGATTGTTCATGGGAAAAGTCCATGGCAAGATGTATATAACCCCTCGCGAAAAACAATTATGGCTTCTGCCAAGAACTTTATAGTAGAAAACTACAACGTAGCTGAACAACTTTTAGATGGTAAGCTCTCTCAGCTGCCTGGAGATGCAGATTTGAAGCCAGGAGACGCAAAAGTCCTAAAGGTAGATGGAAAAAGGGTCGGGGTTTATCGAGACAGGCAAGGCAATCTTCATTTAGTCAATACTACCTGTACCCACATGGGATGTGAACTTAACTGGAATTCTGCAGAGGAATCTTGGGACTGCCCTTGTCATGGCTCTAGGTTTACCTATGAGGGAAAAATTATTTCAGGCCCAGCAGTGAGGCCTTTAAGAGCTAGTAATGATGTGAATACCATTGATAAGTTATTTACAGAGGATTATTAGAATACTAGGATCCTGTAGAGCTATAGTGCTTAACACCTAGGCTCCACACCAAAAGACATGGTGCGATAAACAGAACCCCAATTAAGGGAAGCAGCATATAAAACATATGACTATCGCAAATATGCCCTAACAAAGATTTAAGTGGCAGATAATTAACAAGGGAAAAAGGTATGATAAATGTGAAAAAGCGGGTTATCCACTTGGGAAAGATGTTGAGTGGATAACTTGCATATTCTCTTACTCCATTAGTAAGGATATTAGCTA
>JAAYTG010000003.1 GCA_012518075.1 Clostridiales bacterium
AAGCATTTAGCCGACTTATAGAAAGAGGGTAGATAACCGATGCAAGGCAGGATTGTAAAAGTGTCAGGGCCTCTTGTTATCGCTGAGGGAATGGCCGATGCCAAGATGTTTGACGTGGTACGTGTTGGGCAAAGGCGGTTGATTGGCGAGATTATTGAACTTCGTGGTGATAAAGCCTCTATTCAGGTTTATGAAGAGACTTCTGGTATAGGACCAGGAGAACCGGTAGAATCAACGGACCAACCCTTGAGCGTAGAACTGGGTCCAGGGCTTATAGAATCCATATACGATGGGATCCAGCGGCCTCTTACCTCTATTCGAGAGAAAACAGGGGATAGAATTGCAAGGGGTGTAGAAGTGCCATCCTTGGATCATGAAAAATTATGGGATTTTGTTCCTAAAGTCCAAGAAGGGGCCAGAGTAACTGCTGGCGACATAATAGGGACGGTTCAAGAAACTCCTGTGATAGAGCATAGAATCATGGTACCCCTAGGAATAGAGGGCACTGTTGAGTGGATACATGAGGGTCAGTCTAACATAGTACAGCCCATAGCAAAAATCAAAAATAGTCAGGGGCAGGTAGTGGAAATCCCCATGATGCAAAAGACGCCTGTACGTATAGGAAGAAAATATAAGGAGAAGCTGCCTCCAGATGTACCCCTAGTGACGGGACAGAGGGTAATTGATACCTTTTTCCCTGTAGCCAAAGGGGGTGTGGCAGCTATTCCAGGGCCTTTCGGCAGCGGAAAAACCGTAGTACAGCATCAGCTAGCAAAATGGGCCGATGCAGACATAATCGTATACGTGGGATGTGGTGAACGAGGGAATGAGATGACCGATGTTTTGAGGGAGTTCCCGGAACTGGTAGACCCTGAAAGTGGACGTCCCCTAATGGAGCGGGTAGTACTCATTGCCAATACTTCCGACATGCCCGTTGCTGCTCGTGAAGCTTCAATATATACCGGGATCACCATTGCCGAGTATTTCAGGGATATGGGCTACAGTGTAGCCATTATGGCTGACTCTACATCCAGGTGGGCAGAAGCCCTTCGAGAAATGTCCGGCCGATTGGAAGAAATGCCTGGAGAAGAAGGATACCCTGCATATCTAAGCTCTCGCTTGGCCGAGTTCTACGAGCGTGCCGGCCGGGTAATATGCTTAGGTTCTGATGAAAGAGAAGGGGCCATAAGTGCTATTGGTGCGGTTTCGCCTCCCGGAGGAGACATTTCCGAACCCGTAACCCAGGCCACCCTTAGAATAGTTAAAGTTTTCTGGAGGCTGGATGCCCAGCTGGCTTACAGCAGGCATTTTCCAGCTATCAATTGGTTAGAAAGCTACTCCCTATACCTAGATAGGCTGGGCCAATGGATGAGTGATGAGATAGCTGATGATTGGAATCAGCTTAGATCAGAGGCCATGACTTTATTACATGAGGAATCCGAACTGGATGAGATTGTAAGGCTAGTGGGTATTGATGCCCTGTCTCTAAAGGACAGACTAATCATAGAGACGGCCAGATCTATAAGGGAAGACTATCTCCATCAGAATGCATTCCATGATGTGGATACCTATACCTCACTAGATAAACAGTACAAGATGCTCAAAATCATCTTGGAGTTCCACAAATTGGGCCAAAGGGCCTTGGATGCAGGAGCAGAATTTAGCCAGATAATCAACCTGTCCGTTAGGGAGAGGATTGGCCGTGCTAAATATACTCCTGAAGAGCAGATAGAAACCATGGACGATATTATGAAAGAATTGCGGGAGCAGATGTCATCCCTGATATCAGAGGGAGGATTTGAATATGCTTAAAGAATATAGAACCATTACTGAGGTGGTAGGACCTCTGATCCTGGTAGAAGGAGTGGAGGGCGCTACTTATTATGAACTGGTAGAGATAGAACAGGCAAACGGTGAAATTCGAATGGGCCGTGTTCTAGAAGTAGATGGGGACAAGGCAGTAGTACAGCTCTTTGAAGGTTCTCAAGGTTTACAAATTTCCCAAAGCAAGGCAAGATTTTTGGGTAGAAGTATAGAGCTGGCAGTATCCCCGGATATGCTGGGTCGAGTATTTGACGGGATGGGCAGACCAAACGATGGGGGACCCAATATTATAGCTGAAAAGAGATTGGATATAGAAGGCGAGCCAATAAACCCCTCGGCCAGGGACTATCCTTCAGAATTTATTCAAACTGGTATATCCGCTATAGATGGCTTAAACACCTTGGTTCGAGGCCAAAAGTTACCGGTTTTTTCAGGCTCAGGACTTCCCCACGCCAACCTGGCAGCTCAGATTGCTCGCCAAGCTAAGGTATTAGGTGGAGAGAGTAAATTTGCTGTTGTTTTTGCTGCCATAGGTATTACCTTTGAGGAAGCAGACTTCTTTATTACTGATTTTAGAAGAACCGGAGCTATTGACCATACCGTACTATTTATGAATTTGGCCGATGACCCTGCTATTGAACGTATTGCTACTCCCCGTATGGCCCTGACTGCTGCTGAGTATCTGGCTTTTGACTTGGATATGCACGTCCTTGTTATTCTCACGGATATAACCAATTATGCCGAGGCTCTAAGGGAAATCTCTGCAGCACGAAAGGAAGTTCCAGGACGTCGTGGTTACCCCGGCTATATGTATACCGACCTAGCCAGCATGTACGAAAGGGCAGGAAGAATAAGAGGTAAAAAAGGGTCCATTACCCAGATACCTATACTAACCATGCCAGAGGATGACAAAACCCATCCCATTCCAGACCTAACGGGATATATTACCGAGGGGCAGATAATACTCGACAGAGATCTTCATGGTAAGGGTATAACTCCTCCCATAGATGTACTTCCATCCCTATCCAGACTAAAGGATAAGGGAATAGGAGAAGGTAAAACCCGAGAGGATCATGCTGACACCATGAACCAGCTCTTTGCTGCTTATGCCAGGGGTAAAGAGGCCAAAGAACTGGCAGCTGTTCTCGGTGACGCAGCCCTGAGTGATGTAGATAGAATATATGCAGATTTTGCCGACGAGTTTGAAAAGGAATATATTTCCCAGGGCTATGAAACCAACCGGTCTATAGAAGAGACATTAGAACTAGGATGGGAACTCTTATCTATACTACCCAGAACAGAGCTAAGGCGGATCAGGGATGAATATCTTGATAAATATCTGCCTGAGAACCGGGAAGGGAATGAATAAACCATGGCTGTCATGAGAGTCAATCCTACCCGTATGGAGCTTACTCGACTTAAAAAGCGTCTAGCTACGGCTGTTCGAGGGCACAAGCTCCTTAAGGATAAGCGGGATGAAATGATGAGACGATTTGTAGGGCTTGTCAGAAAGAATAAAGAGCTGAGGGAGCAGGTCGAGAAGGAGCTTACTAAGGCCTTGGGTGACTTTTTAATGGCTAGGGCTGTTATGTCTACAGAGGTGCTGGAGGAAGCAGTCATGTATCCCACCCGAGAGGTAGAGTTAAAGGTTTCAAAGAGGAATATAATGAGTGTAGATGTGCCCAAAATTGAATATGAGGAGAAGAGCCAAGAAAGTTTATCTCCTTATCCCTATGGCTTTGCCTCCACATCTGGAGAACTGGATGGCTCCATTGCTACTTTATCGGAAATACTCCCTCGAATGCTGGAGCTGGCAGAGCTAGAAAAGACCTGTCAACTGCTGGCCGATGAGATAGAGAAGACTAGACGTCGAGTCAATGCCTTGGAGCATATCATGATTCCTCAAATGGAAGAAACTATACGCTATATAACCATGAAGATGGATGAAGATGAGAGGGCAAGCCGTACCCGACTTATGAAGGTTAAAGATATGATAGAAGAGAGAAGTAGACAAAGCTCGGATTGAAATTTATCCGGGCTTTTTCATGCTCAAAAATAAAGGAGTCCATAGGGATAAAAGGAGTCCAGGAGAACAAAAGAAGGCCAGAAAAATCAAAAAAGCACAGTATGATAAAAATGGAAATGTACAGTTTGATGAAGTGGTATAGAATAGTTATCATCCGGCAATAATCCAGATAAGGGAGTAAGAAAGTTGAAATTGGTGGGTGAGACCATGAAAAGTAGATTTTGGATTATTGGGATTATAAGCATATCTTTATTTATCTGTCTTTGTCTAGTCCTGGGTAAAGTAGCTAGTAATAAAGCTCTGGCGGCCAGTTATAAAGCTTCTAAGCATCACAAAGTTCATGTATGCCAATTATTAAAAGATAAGGACTATCAATGGATTCAAACCAACATTAATTCCTGGGCTACCATAGAAGCTGGGGATCTATCTATAGAAAAACTTGAAGATATGGCCCTAGAGGCTAGTGACTTTTTTGACTTACAGCGCAGAAAAATATCTACCAATGGCCTGGAAAGTGGAAAAGAGGTAAATTTGGAGGGAAATGATCAAAAGGGCTTAAAATATGATATAATCATATCCAATAGAGAAGAAACTTTCGTAATAGTCAATATCTTAGACAAGCGACTTTTTGCAGACACTAAACTTCTAGAGAAAAAGATCCAGGACTACTTTCACAGCCTAAACACATCACCCCGTATTTCAACTATTTTAGCTGCAACTATTGAGGGAAGGATCAGCGCTAAAGATAGAGAATCTCTCATTAAGAATCTTATAGGCCAGATTCAGGGGGAGGTGACCCAAACTATGGAAGATGATCAACTTATAAGCTTGGCAGGCTACTCTCCCATTTTAGATGCTGCTCCTATAGATAATATTAATTTTCAGCTAGCTTCAAGATATAACAGCTATAGGGATAAGACTTATCTATGGATTGGCACTCCCATTATAACAATAGAATATTGATATACTCCTCTAGGGGTATTGAAATATCCATCTTGCAAGGAATACATGGTCTGATGGCCTCTTTGCAAGACTGATAATAAGGCAAGGAGGAGAGTCATGGCAAAGCTTATAATTAAACAGAGTCCACCTCTCGGTGGAAGAGTAAGGATTGATGGGGCAAAGAATTCAGTCCTGCCCATTATGGCTGCTTCGCTGCTGGCCGAAGATATATGTGTCTTGGAGGAAATACCCCTTCTAGAAGATGTGTATATTGCCTGCAAAGTACTGGGATGCTTTGGTTCCCAGGCTATAATTTGGAATAATACCATTACTATTGATAGTCGGAATGTCCGCAAGGGTGAAGCCCCCTATGATTTAATGAAGAAAATGAGGGCTTCTTTTCTAGTTATGGGGCCCTTGTTAGCCCGTCATGGACAGGTGAAGATATCCCTCCCAGGTGGTTGTGCCATCGGCAGTCGACCTATAGATCTTCATCTCAAGGGGTTTTCTGCAATGGGTGCCGATATAAGACTAGGACATGGATATATAGAGGCTAGGGCAGATAGACTGAGGGGCAGCAAGATTTATCTGGACTTTCCCAGTGTAGGAGCTACAGAAAACATAATGATGGCAGCGGCCCTGGCCCAGGGGCAAACTATTATAGAAAATGCCGCTGAGGAACCGGAAATTGTGGATTTATCCAATTTTATAAATGCCATGGGAGGAAATGTAAGGGGGGCCGGCACGGGAACCATTAGGATAGAAGGGGTAGATAGTCTTCATGGTGCTACTCATACTGTCATACCCGATAGAATCGAAGCTGGAACCTTTATGGTGGCAGCAGCCATGACCCAAGGCAATGTTTTGTTAGAAAATGTATTAATTGATCATCTAAAACCCATTGAAGCCAAGCTAAAAGAAGCAGGGGCTATAATTATAGAAGAGGGTGAAGGGATAAGGGTCATTGGGCCAGAAGTTCTAAATCCTATAGATATTAAAACTCTGCCCTATCCAGGTTTCCCTACGGATATGCAAGCCCAGATGATGGCTATGGTAGCTATCGCACCCGGTACTAGCATTATAACGGAAACGGTATTTGAAAACAGGTACATGCATGTCAGTGAACTAAAAAGGCTAGGAGCCAAGATTAAAATAGAGGGAAGAAGCGCTATAGTGGAAGGTAACAGTAAACTTTCCGGCAGTCTTGTAAAGGCAACGGATCTGCGGGCGGGAGCCGCCTTGGTATTAGCAGGTCTGGTTGCCCAGGGAGAAACTCAGATATCCAATATCTATCATATAGATAGGGGCTATCATAAGATTGAGGATAAGCTGGCCAAGCTGGGAGCACTCATATATAGAGTGCCTTAGGGATTTGCACTTTTATTAAGTTTCACTCATGAATGTGAAGAATACTATCCAATCACGAAAGGGAGAGGCAAAGCTTTTTCTATCAAAGGCAAAAGCTTTTATTCCGAGGTGTTTATATAGTATTCTTCATTTTTTCATTTTTGAATCTATCTAAAACTATTACTAATTATCCAGTAAGCTAGGAATCATTGGCTAAAGTATCAATTGCTATGATAATTTAACTTCTTAATCAGTGAAGGCGTTCACTCATCAATAGAACATTATGGTCGCATAGTGGTAACTGTTGAACCAACACAAGAGGTTAAATTAATTTGCTTTTCCAATTTAACAGTTAGGGTAAAAGGACTAATTTCTTT
Organism: Clostridiales bacterium; assembly: GCA_012518075.1. GTDB lineage: Bacteria > Bacillota > Clostridia > Caldicoprobacterales > UBA3941 > JAAYTG01. The sequence goes on from JAAYTG010000003.1 coordinate 6,517, forward strand.
GTTCTAAAAAGCAGGAAAAAATCATACTGTAAATAATGTACGATAAAACCATAGCAATTTAGATACGAAAGGCGAGACCTTATGAGAAGATGGATTGATGTTATTATACTGATTATTGTTATTATACTGATTTTACCTTCTCTTATAGTAAGCATATTTTCCAAAAAAACTGATGATGATTCCCCTCCTAGCCTTCAAAAAAGTCAGGAAGAAGATGATAGCATTCGGATTAGGGAAAGCCAGGTGGACTATAATGAGCCCACCATAACCCTTTACGACCATTATAGCAAGGCATTAGAGTCCATTCCATTAGAAGAATACGTGGTGGGGGTAGTGGCGGCAGAGATGCCCTCCACCTTTGAGATGGAGGCCTTAAAAGCCCAGGCCGTGGCAGCTAGAACCTTGGCGGCTGGAAAACTACGTTCTCGAGGAGGAAGGGGATGTAGCAAGTACAAGGGGGCAGATGTATGCAGTGAGTTCATACATTGTCAGGCCTGGATTCCTGAATCCCAACAGCGAAAGAACTGGGGAGACAAATATGATGAGAACAGTCAAAGGATAGTTCAGGCGGTAGAAGAAACTAGGGGATACATCATGACCTATAATGACAAGCCTATAGAGGTGTTTTTTTATTCTACCAGCAACGGCAAAACTGAGGATGTAGCCGAGGTTTTTTCAGCATCCCTCCCCTATTATGAGGTAGTAGATAGTCCGGGTGAGGAGGAAGCCCCAAGGTATAAGGAAACCTTTACTTTTACCTATGACCAGTTCATTAAAATCTTCAATTCCAAATATCCAAAAAGCGGTCTGTCCACTTCCAACTTGGCTGAAAGAGTAAAGATCCTGAGCTGGACTGATAGCGGTAGGGTTAGGGATTTGATGATAGGGGATATAAGGGTCAAGGCTACGGAATTTAGAATTCTATATGGGCTAAACTCCACGGATTTTAGCTTCCGCTTTGAAGAAGGCAAGGTCTATATAGACACTACAGGATATGGCCATGGGGTGGGTATGAGCCAGCTAGGAGCAAATGCTATGGCCAGGCAAGGACAGGAATATAGGGATATTCTCAAGCATTACTACAGGGGAATTGATATTAAAATATTGGATTAAAGGATACAATAATCAGCCTATCCAAGAAAATCAGGGCATTTCTGGGATAGGCTGTATTTTTTTTGGTAAATTGGAGAGAATTATAAATATGATATCTGGTTATGTTGTAAATGTTTAGGAGGTATTTATTATGAAGTCTGATAAGTTTAGGGGTAGGTTTAAAAAAGCCTTTACCAAAGAAAAAATAGTGCGTTTTTGGGACAAGCAGGGCTTTTATATTGTCTTATTCCTCTGTATTGCCATCATAGGGGTTACTGCCTTTATGACCTCAGATAGAAAACCAGATCCTCAGGAAATAGCCGATAAAGATATGGCTATAGAGGAATCGGAATTATCCAAAACAAATCAAGAGGATCTCTTAAGACAGCTCCAGGAGGATAAAATCCATATAAAAATAAGAGACAGCTTATCTGAACCGGATAAGAAAGATGAAGAGGTTAAGGATCAAAACAAGGCTGAAGACGACAACGATAAAGGGGAGAAAGATCAAGAAGATGAAGCCAAGGAAACCTTAGCTGCCAATAGCACTAAAAAAGAGGAAGAAACTAAGGAAAAGGATTCTACAAAAAAGCAAGAAAAGTCCGGTAAAAGTAATAAGGCCCAAGCCACCATGATATACCCTGTTGATGGGAATATTCAAAAAGACCATACCGTGGATGAATTGGTCTATTCCAACACTTTAAAGGAATGGACCACCCACCCAGGGATAGATATCGGAGCCTTGGTGGGTACTGAAGTAAAAGCAGTCATGGGTGGAACTGTTGAGGAGATTATAGAGGATCCACTTATGGGAATCTGCATCACTTTAGATCATGGAAATGGTCTAAAAACCTATTATGCAAATTTATCTACTGGGAACATGGTATCCCAAGGTCAAAAGGTGGATAAGGGACAGATAATCAGTGGTGTTGGCTCAACAGCCAGTGCTGAAATATTGGATG
>JAAYTG010000019.1 GCA_012518075.1 Clostridiales bacterium
ATATTTTGTATTATATACTTTATAAAAAAATGGTGGGCCTTCAGGGACTCGAACCCCGGACCGACCGGTTATGAGCCGGTTGCTCTAACCAACTGAGCTAAAGGCCCTTATGTATGGTGACCCCTAGGGGACTCGAACCCCTGATACCGCCGTGAAAGGGCGGTGTCTTAACCGCTTGACCAAGGGGCCACATAAGGTTTACCTGAAGTATGGTCGGGGTGGAGGGATTTGAACCCCCGGCCCCATGCTCCCAAAGCACGTGCGCTACCAAACTGCGCTACACCCCGATATGCTGTCTCCAGGCGACGAATTATACTATACAATATTTAATTGTTTATGTCAAGCCTATTTTTTAAAAAAATCTTTTTTGCTTTTTCTGGGCCAAGATATAGAAGCAAATTACATTAATGCAAACAATAGCCTATTATCATTATTTATTTCAACAAAAAAAACAAAAAATAGTCATTCTATGATATAATATCATTATATATTTAAAACACAGTAAGAAGAATTACTGGTGTTTTATCATTCTATGAATCAAATGACGAGAGGAGTATCACAATGGGTGTTAGGGAAAAGTTTAATCCGGAAACCGAAACATGGTATGTTTCCTTGGATGGTGAGATTGATATATATAATGCGCCTGAACTGAAGGAGAAACTACACAAGCTAATTGAACAGCATCCTGGCAATTTTGTTTTAAATTGTGAAAACTTAAGCTATATTGATAGTACTGGCTTAGGTGTCCTTATTAGTGTCTTAAGACGAGTAAAAGAATATGATGGGAAGATGACTATCACAGATTTAAAACCTTATATTCGTAAAATATTCGTTATTACAGGTCTAGATAAAATATTTATCGTAGAGGTGCAAGAAGCATGAGCGGCGATATAATAACTTTAAAACTACCTGCAAAACCTGAATATGTAATGGTTGCGCGATTAACTAGCGCGGCTATTGCCAGCAGATTCGATTTTGATGTAGATCAGATTGAAGATGTAAAAATGTCAGTTGCGGAAGCATTAATTTTAATCATAAAACAAGCGGCAAGTCCCAAAGAGCTATCGGTTCAGTTTAGATTTGAGCATGAAAATATGCATATAGATATTATAGGAGAAGGGGATTGGGAGCAGAACCCTATTTCACCCCATGATACAGACCAAACTCAGTTGAGCAGATACATTCTAGGTTCTATGATGGATGGAGTGGAATTTAAAACGGATAATGGCCTTATGCGTGCCATATGCATGCATAAGGGCTGTGGGGGGGCTAATTGATTAATGAGCGGACAGGGGAAAAAAAGAGCTAAAAATGATAATGTTGAGCTTCTGCTTAAAGAATACTGTGAAACTCGTGATATTAACCTTAGAAATGAATTAGCCAATCATTATCTTTATATCGCCGAGATACTAGCTAAAAAGTTTGTAAACAGGGGAGTAGAATATGATGATCTATTCCAGGTTGCTTCTTTAGCATTGATAAAGGCTCTGGAACGTTTTGATATAAATAGGGGATATAAATTTTCTAGTTTTGCTACACCCACTATAATAGGAGAGATAAAGAACCATTTTCGTGATAAGAGCAGAATAATACGCCTGCCTCGTAGGGAAAGCGAAATGATAAAGAAGATTGAAAGTGCTCGGGCCCACTTATCCAACCATTTAGGGCGTAGTCCTAAGCCAGAGGAGATTGGAGATTATTTAAATATCACTACGGAAGAAGTACTGGAGTTGATGGAGTCCAGCTATCTTACAAACACAGCTTCTCTTGACTATTATATAGACGAAGACAATGAGACGGATTTGATGGCAATGGTAGGTAAAGAAGAAAAAAACTACTCCTTAATAGAGGATAGAGATGTAATAGAAAAGATTATGGCTGGTTTGGGAGATACCGAAAGAAAGGTTCTTTATGAGCGATTTTATAATGAGCGAAGTCAGAGAGAAATAGCAGAAGAGATAGGTGTGTCGCAAATGTATATTTCCCGGATGGAGCGAAGGCTGTTAGAACGATTTAGATCTTATATTAAAAGAACTATCTAAAATTAGTACAAAAGACCTTTAAATGAATTTCTAGAATTTAATTTTTACTGTTAGTGTTTTATATTAGTACAAAGGTGGTAACATTATAGTAGTCTGATATACGTATACTATATAGTGCATGGAGGTAGAGTTGGTGAAACTGCTCTTTAAAAAACAGATTATTGGGAGCAATCCTTTAATAGTTAGAAACTTAATAAGTGAAATGATGAACTGTATCAAGGAATGGAACCCATTAGACGAAGGCGAATACTATGAATTTCGATTGGTCTTGAATGAACTTATCTCCAATGGGGTTTTACATGGCAATAAGGGATATAGTGACAAGAAAGTAAATGTAATGATTGAGGAAGTGGATTCAACTACCTTAGATATTTTTATTAAAGATGAGGGTCAGGGCTTTGATTATAAGAGTATTTATCAGCACAATAGCCAGTTTGACGATATTCAAATGTCTGAAGGTGGAAGAGGTCTAATATTAGTCAATGCCCTATGTAGCAAGATACAGTTTAATGAAAGAGGGAACCAAATAAAAATTACCAAATCCATATGTCCCAAATAAGGACAGACTTTTTGCAACCACTTTAATACTTAATAAAATCAACTCCCTACAAAGTATTTTTCAGTTTTGGGAGGATTTTTTATTTTTATAGAGAAATAATAAGTATTATGTAAAGGGGTGAAAGCTTGCATGGCGCGGAGAATTACTATTGCTGGAAGAAGAATAAGATTTAGATTCTTCGTTTTCCTTGCCATTTTCTTTGCATTTGCCTTCTTTGGCATCAAATTAGCCTTTAAACCGCCTTTATATGATATCATCCAATATGGAGAATTAAATGCATGGAATGAATACCCAGGTATAGTTATTAGAGATGAAGAGGTTTATACTGCTCCTGACTATGGTAAAGTCGATTTCTTTGTGTCCAAGGGACAGATAGTAGATAAAGACACACTCTTAGCTGTCTTATATAAGGACAATTATAATCAGGAATTAGTAGAACAATTGTATAAAACAAAACAGCGTATATGGGATTATCAAAACAGAAACATGGTTCAAGAGATGATGGATAGCGATTATGAAACAATCCAAGAGAACATTGTTGAAGTCATGAGAAATATGCAATATAGTATTCATGCTTATGCAGCACAGGATATGGAGAATTATGAAAATCAGCTTAGACGCCTTCTCCATCGGAAAAAGGAAATTTTCCACAGGATGGATTCCACCAGCAACTATCTGGAACAGCTATACCAAGAGGAGGGCGAAATCGAGAGTAAACTTGATGAGTGGAAGGTGGAGATAGTTGCTCCAAAGTCCGGAATAATTAGTTTTGAAATAGATGGATTGGAGAAGATTTTGACTCCCAACGATATAGATTATCTTACAAGGGATCAATACTTATCCTTCAGTGAGCATGAGGCACCGGTTTCCCATGATGAAAACAGTGAAATAGGCCTGCCACTCTATAGGTTAGTGGAGTCTGATAAATGGTATCTAGTGTCTTTAATTCCCCATAAGAAGGTTTATTATGAGCAGGGTGATAGATTAAATCTTAAACTCTTAGGGTTATCCGAAAATCCTATTAGCAGTACAGTATACAGAGTGGATTTTTCCGAGGATTCTACCTTAGTTATCTTAGAAATTACCGACGGTATTGAGACGGTTATAGAGTCCCGGAAGATATATGTTGAGATAGAAACAAGGGCTCAGGGATTAATGGTGCCTAGAGGGGCTATTATTAATCAAAAAGACTCAATAGGGGTCAAAGTTATTGCCAATGGAGATATTCAATTTGTTAGGGTAAAGGTAAAGGCCATGGACGATGACTGGGCAATTATTGACAAGATTAATGATATGGATAACCTAGAAGTTAATGACAGGATTTTGATTCAGTAAGGGCAACAAATAATAAAAAAATTCATGTATATTCATGTATAATTGGAGTGATTTAATTAGATGTCTATCAAGGAGAACATTAATTCAGTCAAGCAGAAGATAGAGCAGGCAGCATTAGCAGTAAACAGAGATCCCCACGAGATTTCCATAGTGGCTGTTAGCAAAAACATTACTCCTGAAACAATCCAAGAAGCAGCAGAGGCAGGGATAAAGATCATTGGAGAAAACAGAGTGCAGGAACTACTTAATAAGTATGACAATATCCAGAACAATTTAAGTTGGCACATGATTGGCTATTTACAAACCAATAAGGTAAAATATATTATAGATAAAGTAGAGCTTATTCATTCTTTAGATAGGATTTCACTGGCCAAGGAAATCAATAAAAGAGCAGGTAGAATGGGAAGGAAAGTACAGGCCTTGGTGCAGGTTAATGTGTCAAGGGAGGAAAGCAAATCAGGTATCTTTGCAGAAGAACTACCCTCCTTTATAGATGAGATGTCCAATTATCCCAATATAGAGATTAAAGGCTTAATGACCATTGGTCCTAATACTGAAGATGCCGATGTCATTAGAGCCTGTTTTCGCGGTCTAAAGCTTTTATATGACGAACTAAAGAACAAGGGAATAGATTATATTGATATGAAATATCTTTCAATGGGAATGTCTAACGATTATGAGATTGCAATTCAAGAGGGTTCCAATATGGTTAGGATTGGCAGAGCCATTTTTGACTATTAGGTCTAAAAATATTTAACTGCGGATAAGGAGGATAAGTAATGTCGAATAAAATATTTAACAAAATACTGAACATTATAGGATTGGAAGAAAATATACTGGAGGAGGTCGAAGAAACAGTGGTGGAAGATACACAAAACAAGGGCTATGATGAGCTTATAGAGCCAACCTTTCAATCCAAGGGAAGAAAAGGGAAGGTAGTCAATATACATACATCAACCCATGTAAAAGTAGTAGTATATCAGCCTCTTTCCTTTGATGATACTCAGAATATTATTGACAACTTAAAGAGTCGGAAACCTATCGTAGTAAACTTAGATTCATTGGATGCAGATCTTGCCCAAAGAGTTTTGGACTTCATGAGTGGTGCAGTTTATTCATTGGAGGGCACCATACAAAAAGTATCAAGAGGTATTTTTGTTTTGGCTCCTAGTAATATTGATGTAGTGGGAAACATTCCAGAAGAATTAAAAGGAAAAAGTTTTTTTACTCTTGCTAGTAAAAAAACAGAAGAGTAGGAGGCAGCAATTTGTTTGGACCTAATCTGATTTTTAGACAATTAATACTTAGTGTTATTTGGTTTATAAGAATTCTTTCATGGGGTATTGTTATAAACTCATTACTGTCATGGGTATTAGAGCCAATGCATCCTGTAAGGATGTTTTTACGTCGCTTTATTGAACCCATTGTGGCCCCCTTCCGTGCTCTTACCAGCAGATTAAATACCTCTGGCTTACCCATTGACTTTTCTCCTTTATTTGCATATATTGCCCTTTCCATTATATCATCTTTACTTAGCCATTTACTCTAAGAGATGGAAGATCAAGATAGAAAATTGATTATGGCAAAAATAGAGGATCTAGTGAAATGGGTTATTAAGAATCAAAGCTGGAATACAACATGGTTTTCTGATCCAACTACTCAAGTTCGGATAGAAAGATATCTAAATAGCATTAGAGAAGTCTCCTACAAAAAAGCGGGTGGCTATTCATCATCGGAAAGGAATATATTTGCCATATATCCTGATTGGATGGAGTTCGATGATGACTTATTTCCCTATTGTGCCTTATCTATAAGTTGGGATAGCAGATATTACAATTTAGAGCACCGGGATATCCTAGGTTCAATATTGGGTTTAGGCATAAAGAGGGACAAAATTGGTGATATAATTATGGATGACAATATATCCTATGTCATAGTTATGGAGGATATATCTTCTTTTATTCTTACAAGCCTTAGTAAGGTAGGTAGAGCAAAGGTCAAGGTGACCTATAAGGAATTAGGACAGTTAGATATACCTGAGCCGGAATATAAAGATATACGTACCACTGTACCTTCTATGCGTCTTGATTGTTTAGCTAGTTCAGGATTTAGACTTTCTAGAAATAAAGTTCTTCCCTTAATACGTGAGGGCAAGGTGTATGTTAATTGGGAACAAATAGTCAAGCCTGATTATATAGTAAAAGAAGGCGATCTAATTACTTTAAGAGGATCAGGAAGGATAAAAATAGCTAAGCTATCAGGCTTAACCAAGAAAAATAGGATTACTGTACTTATACAAAAATACATATAATAAAATACTTAGTGCTAGTTTAACATGATAGCTATGGGAGAATAATGAACTATTTTAGATATGGTTATTAAGACATGATGATTATTAGGTTAACATGCATAAGGAGCTAAATTATATATTTATGAGGAGGATTTTAAAATGGCACTAACTCCAATGGATATACATAATAAAGAATTTACACGATCTTTTAGGGGTTATGATGAAGATGAGGTAGATCTTTTTTTGGATGAGATAGTTGAGGAGTTCGAAGGATTGTACAAAGAGAATATAGAACTAAAGGATCGGCTGTCAATGCTAGCTGATCAAATCAGCAACTATAAGACCATGGAAAACACACTAAAGGAGACTTTAGTTACTGCCCAAAGGGCAGCAAATGAGGTATCCGAATCTGCTCAAAAAAAGTCAGAATTGATTATCAGTGAGGCAGAAGATAAGGCAAGAAGGATTATCCAAGGTGCTAATACCAAGGTAAGTGAGATTAAGCGAGAGTTTGATGAATATAGGAAACAGGTACAGGTGTTTAAAGCCCGTTTCAAAAACCTACTAGAAACTCAGCTAGAGCTCCTAGATCAAGAGATTCCAATATACGAAGAGATAGATAGCGAGGAATTACCCAAAGGTTAAAACAGGGCAACAGAGCATATCCTCTCTTTTAAAACTTATCTCCATATAGAAAGGAGCCAGGTGTCTAGCTCCTTTTTTATATCTTTTTTTAGATAAGATTGTCTGACATCTCTAAAGACTATATGCTATAATAGTGTAGAAATACTACTTAGGAGGATACGGATGATTAAAGTACTAATAATCTTATCCATAGTTGCTCTTGATCAAGTGACCAAATATTTA
>JAAYTG010000020.1 GCA_012518075.1 Clostridiales bacterium
AAGGAGGTAGCCATCATATGGAATCACACAAATTAACTATACATGAGATTAAAGATCTGATAGATAATGGGAAACTTTCCATAGAAGAATTGGTAAAAGGGGTTATCCAAAGGATTGGCAAGACCGAAGCTCAGATAAAGGCCTTTAATACCTTGGAGACTGAAAAGATCGTAGAAGAAGCTAGGGCTATAGATGATTTCATTTCTGAAGGTAAACCATTATCCAATCTAGCAGGAATACCCTTAGGAGTTCAAGATAATATCTCTACTCTTGGTATTAGGACTAGTTGTTCGTCCAGGATTATAGAGACCTTTATCCCTCCCTATGATGCCTCTGTTATTGGAAGGTTAAAGGAACACCACGCCATAATATTGGGCAAATTAAATATGGACGAATTTGGAATAGGAGCTTCCACTGAAACTTCAGCTTTTGGACCAACAAGAAACCCTTGGAACTTACATAGGGTGGCAGGAGGAGCAGCAGGAGGAGCAGCGGCAGCTGTTGCTGCGGATCAAGCTTTCTATGCCCTGGCATCAGATGCAGCAGGATGCTTAAGGCAACCTGCCGCTTTTTGTGGTGTAGTAGGATTGAAACCTACATATGGCTTAGTATCACGATATGGACTTATAGCCAGTGCCCCATCCTTAGAACAGATAGGTTGTATTACCAAGGATGTAACTGATTGTGCCTATGTGTTGGAGGAAATAGCATTCCATGATAAAAAAGATCCTACTTCTCCTAAGGCTTGTAGGTCTAAGTATACAAAGGGTATCATCGATGATATAAGAGGCCTGAAGATAGGTATACCCAAAGAAATTTTTGATGAAAGCTGGGATCCGGATGTTCGTGATTCTATAAATGTAGCATTGGATATGTTTAAGCAATTGGGCGCTGACCTGGTGGACATAACTTTACCCCACAGCAAATATGCAGCAGCAGCCCATTTTATCCTAATGACTTGTGAGGCTAGTAGCAATTTAGCACGCTACGATGGCATAAAGTATGGAACAAGGATAGGGGACGGTCATAGTTTGGAATCACTTTATATAAAAACAAGGTCACTGGGGTTTGGACAAGAAGTCAAAAGAAGAGTTATGCTGGGCAATCTTTTTCTAAATGCCAAGTATTACGATTCTTATTATAAAAAGGCCCTTAAAGTCAAAAGCCTATTAAGGAAGGATTTTAATGAGGCCTATAAAAAGTGCCATATTATATTAACCCCTACCACTCCTATATCTGCCTATAATTTTACTAGTGAGATAGATCAAGCTATGGAAACAAATCAGTCTCAGCGCTATACTCTATTGGCAAATATGGCCGGTATTCCTGCTATAACTATCCCATGTGGCCTTAGCAATGACGGTTTGCCCATTGGGCTACAGTTGATGGCAGATCTATTTAATGAAAAAACTCTGATTAGGACGGCCTTTACCTTTGAGCACAATACCGACTATCATCTAAAAAAGCCCATGCAATTGGAGGTGGCCCAAAATGAGTTATGAAACCGTGGTAGGGTTAGAGATTCATGTAGAACTAAAGACAAGATCTAAGATGTTTTGTGCTTGTACAACGGCCTTTGGAGGGCAGGCTAATAGTCAATGTTGCCCTATATGTCTTGGCATACCGGGAGCCCTTGGGGTAATAAATGAAAAAGCTATTGAACTGGCCATTAAAACAGGTTTGGCCCTCAATTGTCATATAAGTGAATATAATACCATGGATAGAAAGAATTATTTCTATCCGGACCTGCCAAAAGCCTATCAGAATACTCAACAATATCATCCTATATGCAGGAATGGCTACTTAGATGTGGATATAAATGGCAACAAGAAGCGAATTGGTATTACTAGAATCCACCTAGAAGAAGATGCTGGAAAATTGATACATGATAGTGAAAATTCATTATCTCTTATAGATTACAATAGAGCAGGGGTTCCTCTAATTGAGATTGTTACTGAGCCCCATATTGAGTCTGGGGAGGAAGCTGTAGCCTTTCTTGAAGAGCTACGTCGCATACTACTTTACCTGGATGTATCGGACTGTAAGATGCAGGAAGGATCCCTAAGATGTGATGTAAACCTATCTATCAGGCCACCAGGACAGATTGAATTAGGGACTAGGACTGAGATGAAAAACCTTAATTCCTTTAGAGCAGTCCATAGGGCTATAAAGTATGAGGCTAAAAGGCAGTACCTTGCAGTTGAATCTGGAGAACATATACTGCAAGAGACCCGAAAATGGGACGATTTGAAGGGTGAAAGCATAGCCATGAGGGAGAAACAGGATGCCGATGATTATAGATATTTTCAGGAGCCGGACCATATGCCGTTTATAGTAGATGACAACTTGCTGGATAAGATTAAGGCAAACATGCCGGAGCTTCCAAGACAGAAGAGGGATAGGTTTGTATCAGAATACGGGCTTCCTTACTATGATGCCAATATACTTACGGCATCAAAAGCTATGGCTGACTTTTTTGAGATATGCCTAGAGCTATATGATAAGAATAAAGGAACTAAATCTGCTAAGACCATAAGCAACTGGTTTATGGGAGACCTTATGAGGGTGATGAAGGAGCTAGGCGTGGAAATTGATGGGCTGAGACTTTCTCCTTCAGGACTGGTTCAGCTGTTGAAGCTGGTGGATGAGGGGATTATAAGCGGCTCAATAGCCAAGGAAGTATTTGATGATATGTGCAAAAGTGGGGAGGATCCTACTGAAATAGTTAAGAGGAAGGGGCTTAAACAGATATCCGATGTAGATGAGCTGAGAGGTATTGTAAGAGAAGTGATAGAGGAGAACTCAAATTCCCTGGAGGATTACAAGGCTGGGAAAAAGAAGGCCTTTGGCTATCTAGTAGGTCAAACAATGAAGAAGACTAGGGGAAAGGCGAATCCTCAATTGGTAAATAAGCTTCTCAAGGAAGAGATTACAAATCAACTATAGGAGATTATGGACATTAGTGTTAAATATATCCCATACCAAGCTCCAATAGAAGTTAGTTAAAGTTTTTTATGACTGTATCACTATTATAGTGACGGCGGGAAATAATCCATTGATAATAGAAAAGGGAAAAACTCGACTGTTGTTTGGAGAGCTTATGAATTATATAAGGCTTTAAACTATGGAGTAAATTAATGAAGATTTAATAATTATAGTAAATATAGGATTATTCAGCCAGATGGGCAATTAGACTGATTCTTTTAGGAAAGACAAGTTTTAAACATTAAATATTTATGCTATAATACAAGAAAAGTCTTGTAGAATGGGTAAAGCAGGGAATACTGTTTAATGGTGGAGAGGAAGGAAGACATGGCAACGAGTATGACAGGATTTGGAAGAGCAAAGGTCGAACGGCAGGGTCTAGAGTTTGTCGTAGAAGTAAAGACCTTAAATCATAGATATTTAGATATTAATATGAGACTTCCAAAGCTTATAAGCTTTTTAGAAGAAGATGTGAGGAATTTAGTTCAGGACAGTTTGGATAGAGGCAGGGTAGAGATTTATATATCAACTTCCTCACAAACTAGTGATAGGATGGAAGTACAAATAAATAAGCCACTGGTAGAATCCTATGTGTCCTGCTTTGAAGATTTATCCAATAATTATGGGATAAAATCAGATATTTCTTTGTCCACCCTAGTGGGCATTCAGGATTTATTTATCCTTGTTGAGAAGGAACAGGATGAAGATCTAATAAAAGAAATTGTTTTAGATGCCTTGAGCAAGGCTGTGGACAAAGTTAAAGATATGCGGGCTAGGGAAGGGCAGAAGTTGGGAAAAGACATTATAATGCGTGGACGTTTGATTGGAAATATGCTAAAATCTGTAGAGTCCAGATCGCCTTTAGTGGTGGAAGAATACAGATCAAAGCTAAAAAATAGGATTACAGAACTGGTTCAAACTACCGAGTTAGATGAAAACAGGTTCAACGCAGAGGTAATATTTTTTGCCGATAGGTCTAATATCACGGAGGAAATTGTTAGATTAAAAAGTCATTTAACACAATTGGAGGAGATATTGGAAAATGAAGGCTCTATAGGAAGAAAGTTAGATTTCTTGGTGCAGGAGATGAACAGGGAAGCCAACACAATAGGGGCAAAGGCTAACGACCTTATCATAACTAACCTAGTTGTAGACATCAAGAGCGAAATAGAAAAAATAAGAGAACAGGTTCAAAACATTGAGTGAAAGGCGGTAACAGCATGAATATAAAATTGATAAACATAGGATTTGGAAACATAGTTTCAGCTAATCGACTGGTAGCCATTGTAAGTCCCGAATCGGCACCAATCAAAAGAATTATACAAGACGCTAGAGATAGAGGTATGTTAATAGATGCAACATATGGAAGAAGAACCCGTGCAGTAATAATTACCGATAGTGATCATATAATACTATCCGCCGTGCAGCCTGAAACTGTGGCCCATAGATTGAATGTAAAGGATAATCAAATATTAACTCTAGAAGAGGATTAATGGGGGAACAAAACATGGGAAAAAGAGGGTTATTAATTGTAATATCAGGACCCTCTGGTGCGGGAAAGGGAACAGTATGTCAGGAATATTTAAAGAATCATCCTGAAACGTTACTGTCAGTTTCTATGACCACCCGTTCGCCGCGAAGAGGGGAAAAGGATGGGGTAAATTATTTCTTTACAGATGTACCTGCCTTTGAGCGATTGATCAAAAAAGGAGGTTTTTTGGAGTACGCAAAGGTTTATGATAACTATTACGGTACTCCAAAGAGCTTTGTAGAAGAAAATTTAATGGCAGGTCGAGATCTTATATTAGAGATAGATATACAAGGCGCTTTGAAGGTAAAAGAACAATACGCTGAAGGTGTTTTTATCTTTATCATGCCCCCTACCATGGAGGAATTGAAAAGAAGAATCCAAGGTCGGGGAACCGAAACCCAGGAAGAGCTGTTGAAACGCTTCGAAAGTTCTTTTCAGGAAGTTAATTATATAAGCCATTATAACTATTTAGTCATAAATGATAATGTAGAAGAGACGGCAAAAAGGATAGAGGCTATTGTCATAGCCGAGAAATGCAGGGTGGAACGAAATAAAGATTTTTATAATCAGGTTACAGGGAGGTATAGAAAATGATGATTTATCCATCCTTAGATGGGTTAATGAAAAGAACAGATAGCCGATATAATTTGGTAGTTCAGGTAGCCAAGAGAGCTAGACAGCTTGTGGATGGGGAGAAACCCTTTGTATCCGCTGATTCTGATAAACCGGTTACCATAGCTATCCACGAGGTAGATCAAGGCAAGATACATTATAGAAAAACTAAAGAAGGTATTAAATAATGACTAGTAATTTTGAAAATAAAAACATTTTAATAGGAATATCAGGAGGGATTGCAGCCTATAAAATAGCTGATTTGACTAGTCGCTTAATTAAACTTGGGGCAAATATAAAAGTTGTAATGACCGACAACGCTACTAAATTTATCCATCCCCTAACCTTTGAGAGCCTTTCGGGTAATCAAGTGTACCATGACACCTTTCAAAGAACGGACCGGTGGGATATAGAGCATATAGCCCTAGCCAAATGGGCAGATCTCTTCCTAATCGCTCCAGCAACTGCAAATGTTATTGGAAAGGCTGCTGGAGGCATAGCAGATGATCTATTGTCCACTACTATATTAGCTACTGAAGCCAAGACTATATTTGCTCCTGCCATGAACACTGTTATGTATCAAAAACCAGTTGTGCAAGACAATATCAATAAATTAAAAGGAATGGGCTATATTTTTATATCCCCTGGAAAGGGGAGGTTGGCCTGTGGTGATTGGGGAGAGGGGAAACTGGCAGACCTAGACACCGTTATCCATTATATGGAAAACCAACTCTGTCCTGACAGGGATATGGAGGGTCTAAGAGTCCTGGTTACTGCTGGGCCCACTTATGAGCCTATTGATCCAGTAAGATTCATTAGTAACCGTTCTTCAGGCAAAATGGGCTATGCTATTGCAGAGGAATGTATACAGAGGGGGGCTAAAGTGGATCTAGTAACGGGCCCGACCAATCTGTCTCCTCCTGCTGGAGCCTGTATATATAATATCAAGACAGCAGAAGAGATGTATGAGACCGTACTAGAACTATATGAAAAGGCTAATCTTGTATTCAAGACTGCGGCAGTGGCAGACTATCGTGTTAAAGAAGTAGCATCAAACAAGATTAAAAAAGGTCAAGGGCCCATGACCTTAGAGTTGGTGCGTAACCCAGATATACTGCTGGAATTAGGTCAAAGGAAGGTAGAACAAATTCTCGTGGGTTTTGCTGCCGAAACTGAGGAATTAGAGGAAAATGCTTTAACTAAGCTGCAGGATAAGAATCTTGATTTTATAGTAGGCAACGATGTGAGTACCGGTGAATCGGGTTTTCAAAGCGATAGCAATCAAGGCATTCTTTACTCTAGAGATGGGGGTTCAACCCATATTCCACTAATGAATAAAAGAGAATTTGCCCATAGGATAATCCATGAGATAATTAAGCAGCTTTGATATTGAATAAGTCAAAATTACAGGGAGGTTGGGGGCAGCCGTGTCAGAGAAGCTATATGCTGGAATTATTATAGATCAGGCTCATCCAGCCTTGGATAAGATATATCACTATATAATACCTAAGAATCTTATGGGCGAGATCCGGTTAGGAATGAGGGTCTTGGTTCCATTTGGGACAGGAAACAAGACTATAGAAGGATATGTTATGAGCCTGGATAAGGAGACCCAAGTACCCTATAGCAGGCTTAAAGTCATTAAGAAGCTAATGGATACTTTTCCTCTTATTTTGCCAGGATTGATACCCCTTATCTGGTGGATGAAAAAGGAATACCACTGCTTTACTATAGAAGCTATCAGATGTTTTTTGCCGCCCGGTTTACGGAGCAATATTGGTAGCAAGGTAGAAAAGATAGTTTTCTTAAATGTGGAAAAAGATATCAACAAGAAGATAGCTGCTGTTGAAGCCAGGTCCAGGTATATGGCAGAGATCCTGAGGATTCTGGACCAGGAAGATGGGATCCCCCTGGCTGAGCTGGCTGACATGGCAGGAGGAGCACCTCTTTCCAGTTTTAAGAATCTTGAAAAAAGGGGCTGGATCCTTCTTAGTGAGCAGAAGGTCTACCGTAATCCTTGGGAACAACCTATCTCACTTGTTGAATCGAACATAGAGCTCACTAGTGAGCAAAAGATGGCCATCCATACCATTGGTCAAGGTATATCCAGGTCCCAAGGGAATTTTCTTCTTCATGGTGTAACGGGCAGTGGGAAGACCGAGGTTTATATGCATTTGGTGGGAAAAACTCTTAGGAAACAGAAGCGAGCTATTATACTAGTTCCTGAAATATCCTTAACACCTCAAACAGTTGAGCATTTTAAAAGAAGATTTGGAGAAGAAGTGGCTATCCTCCATAGTAGACTCTCTTTAGGGGAAAGGTTTGATGAGTGGAGAAGGATTTATAATAGTGAAGCTAATATCGTAGTAGGTGCCAGATCAGCTATCTTTGCCCCTATAAAGAATCTGGGTCTGGTAATAATAGACGAAGCCCACGAGGACAGCTATAAATCTGAATCCAGTCCCCGCTATAATACAATTGACCTGGCCGTCCAAAGATGTAAAGAACAGAAGGCTGTTTTGGTATTGGGTAGCGCTACACCTTCGTTAAATGATTTTTATTTAAGTGAGCAGAGACAATATACTAGGATATCCATGAATTATAGGATAGATAAGAAGCCACTACCGAAAGTGGAAGTGGTGGATATGCGGCTTGAGATTAAAAAAGGCAATCGTAGCATCTTTAGCAAAAGACTATATGATGGACTTAGAGAAGTTTTATTTAATAGAGATCAAGCCATAATCCTACTCAATAGAAGGGGCTATGCTCAATTTGTATCCTGCAGATCTTGTGGCTATGTAGTCAAGTGTAATAACTGCGACATATCTCTGACCTATCACTCTAAAAACAGAATTCTAAAATGCCATTATTGTGGCAATACTAAGCCCTACCCACGGGTATGTCCAGAATGTGAAAGCCTCTATATAAAGAACTTTGGGATTGGAACTCAGCGGGTGGAGCAAGAAATTAATAAGCTTATACCATCAGCAAGAATTGTGAGGATGGATATGGATACTACCTCCACTAAAGGATCCCATCAAAAGATATTGGCTGCCTTTAGACGAAAGGAGTATGACATTCTACTGGGTACTCAGATGGTGGCTAAAGGCCTTGATTTTCCTGATGTGACCCTGGTAGGTGTTATAGCTGCAGATACCTCTTTGAACCTTCCTGATTATCGTAGTAGTGAAAAAACATTCCAGCTTATAACCCAAGTAGCTGGCCGTGCAGGAAGGGGACAAAAGGAAGGAAGGGTTATAGTTCAGACTTATCAACCTGAGCATTACGCTATACAATATGCATCCGGGCATGATTATAAAGGCTTTTATGATGAAGAGATCCAAATAAGGGAACAATTTATGTATCCACCATTTTGCCATATTATTAGAATTCTGATAACTGGAGAAAATGAACGAGCTATCATAGATACGGCTATAGGGATAGAAAAGTGGCTAAGGCATAATTCAAATATAGATGCAATAATAAAAGCTGGATTAATCGAACTAGGCACTTATCCAGCACCCCTGGAAAGGATAAAGAATAAGTATAGATGGCATGTTTTAATCCGTATCAGGAATGAAGGAATATTTAGGGAAAGATATCATGAAGCTGTGGATCAATGTTTAAAAGAATTCCAAAATATTTCTCACACCATAATGGTTGATTTCTATCCAAATAGTTTATTATAAATATATAAGCTATTGTGTTAGCTTTGTGCTATTGTACTTGTTGTCCATAAAGGGACAGATTTCCAAAGGGACCATGGAATGAATTAGCATATGCAATCATAAGTATTGGGTAGCTAGTTCAAATAGTAGTTTCTGTAGGAATGCAATGTTTTATTGCTGGGTGAAGGTCTTCACTGATTTGGTTAAGAAAACTTGGCTTATGGAATGTGGAAAAGTCTTAGTTTTATCCAAATAATGATGGAGTGAAGGCTCAATAGACAGTATAACTATATGATCAACTAACACAAAAAGTTGATTTATTTAAGCAAGAAGGGAGTCTAGAAGTGGCATTAAGGGAAATTAAACATTATGAAAGAGATAAAGTATTAAGAAAAATATCTCGACCAGTCGAAAAAATAAACGAAAGAACCTTGACCCTCTTAGACGATATGGCCGAAACAATGTACGATGCTGATGGGGTAGGGTTGGCAGCTCCTCAGGTGGGTGTATTGAGGCGGATTGTTGTTATTGATGTTGGAGAAGGGATTATTGAGCTCATTAATCCTGAGATTAAGGATCAGGAGGGCGAACAAGTTGCCATGGAAGGCTGTTTGAGCATACCAGGTTTAATTGGGCAAGTAAAGCGGCCTGCCAGGATTGTTGTGAGAGCCCTCAATAGACATGGAGAAAAAATAGAGATCGAAGGTAATGAAGTGCTAGCACGGGCATTATGTCATGAGCTAGATCATCTTGACGGTGTATTATACATCGATAAGGTAGAACCGGGAACCTTGGAAAAAGTTGAATAGGTATCAGTTTTATATTTTTACAAAGAATAGAGGGTGAGCGACATTGAGGATTGTATTCATGGGAACACCTGATTTTTCCCTACCTTGTTTAGAAGTAATTCAATCGGAAGGATACCAATTGATAGGTGTGGTTACCCAGCCTGATAGGCCTAGGGGTAGAGGAAAGTATATGACACCTTCTCCTGTAAAGGAGTGGGCTTTAGATAAAGGAATTCAGGTTTATCAACCTATGAAAGCTAGAGATGAAGAATTTATAAACCAGCTTCAAGAATTGGCACCAGACCTTATTGTTACGGCTGCTTATGGACAGATTCTTCCAAGAAGAATTCTGGATATCCCTCCCCTTGGCTGCATAAACGTTCATGCTTCCCTTTTACCAAAATATCGAGGCGCTTCTCCTATCCAGCAGGCTATAATGGATGGTGAGGACAAAACGGGAATAAGCATAATGTATATGGACGTAGGTATGGATACTGGAGATATTATACTTCAACAGGAGATAGCTATTCATCCGGAGGAAAACTGTGGAAGTCTGCACGATCGATTAGCCCAGTTAGGAGGCCTAGCCTTAAAGGAAAGCTTAAAACTTTTTCAAGAAGGAAGGCCACAAGGAAGGCCACAAAATCATGAAGAGGCTACCTATTGTCAAAAAATTGATAAATCCATGGGTAAGATTGATTGGAATATGGATATAGATAGGATAAAAAACCATGTAAGGGGCCTAACACCATGGCCAGGGGCCTATACCTACCTTAATGGTATGCGATTAAAGGTTTGGGAAATAGGAGAGAAGAAATATTTCAATCAGCCAAATACTTCTCCGGGTACAGTTGTCCATGCCGATGAAAAACATGGATTGGTGATAACTGGTTCAAATGGAATTATTAGGCTATCTAAAGTTCAAGCTCCAGGAAAGCGGGTTATGGAAGACGCGGAGTTTTTAAGGGGCAATAAGGTGGAAACCAATTCCATTTTGCGGGATAGTAATTGAAATATCTATATGAAAGGTGGTTGATACTATGCCCTATCTTTTTTATGATACATCTAGTCTAGTCATATTATTACCGGCTCTTATTCTCTCATTTTATGCACAGTATAAGGTGCAGAATACCTATAGTAGGTTTTTAAAAGTAGGAAACTATGGAGGATACACAGGTGCGGAAGTAGCAAGGAGAATACTAGATTCTCAAGGCCTTGAAGATATATCTGTAAATAGAGTAGGCGGCTATCTATCGGATCATTATGATCCAAGAAGAAAGGTTATAAGACTTTCTGAACAGGTCTATAATGGTAGATCTATTGCTTCCATAGGTGTGGCCGCTCATGAAGCAGGACATGCAATACAGCATGCCAGGGGTTATACACCTCTTAGCATAAGAAATGCTATAGTGCCCATTGCTAGCTTTGCCTCTCAGGCAGCCTTTATATTCATATTTCTAGGCCTATTCTTAGGCGCTGGTACCATGTTAGTGGATGTTGGTATACTTCTCTTTGCTGCAGTAGTAGCTTTTCAACTCATCACTCTACCTGTAGAGTTTAATGCTAGTAGCCGTGCTGTAGAGCTGCTTAGCGGCCAAGGCTTTGTGACGGGAAGTGAAGAGACAAGTGTAAGAAAAGTCCTCAACGCAGCAGCCTTGACTTATGTAGCAGCAGCTGCATCGGCAATTGCTCAATTGCTCAGATTATTAATGTTAAGGGGCCGAAGAAGAGATTGATTAAAGGGGCTTTTTAGCCCTTTTTTAGATGGAGGAAACTATGGATAAAGCTCGACAGATAGCTCTTATTATTTTGAAGGAAGTAAATGAGGATGGCACGTATGCCAATATAAGCTTAAAGGAACATCTAGGACAATCAAAGCTGGACCATCGGGATGCAGCCTTTATTACCCAGTTGGTGTACGGTACCTTGGAAAACCAGGCAGCTATAGACCAAACATTAGGAAAATTTGCTAATACAAAAAGGCTAAGCCCTTGGGTGGAAAATATTCTAAGACTAGGTTGCTATCAGATAATTTACTTAGATAGGGTGCCGGATTCAGCTGCTTGCAACGAATCAGTTAAGCTATGCCAAAGGTATGGTTTCAAAGGATTAAAGGGATTTGTCAACGGGGTTTTAAGAAATATTTCCCGCAATAAGGGAAAACTAGATACTTTAAAGGCTTCAGATCCTACAGATGCAAAATCATTATCTGATATGTATGGATTTCCCCTATGGCTAGTTGAGATGTGGATTAAAGAGTACGGGATTGAGTCAACTAGAGGGATAGTTAAAAGCTCTATAGACCCAGATTGGGTTACCATCAGAATAAATAGAAGAAAGACTAGATCTGAAGAGTTAGCAAAAAAATTAAAAGACCAGGGTGTAGAAGTCAAACCAGGTCACTATTTTGATAATGCTTTAAGGGTGAAGGGTATTGGTAACATTGAGACCAATCCCCTGTACCAAGAAGGTCTATTCACCGTTCAAGGTGAGAGCTCAATGCTGGTATGCCAGATCCTTAGTCCTAATCCAAAGGAACAAGTGTTGGATGCTTGTAGTGCACCGGGAGGCAAGGCTATCTATATAGCTGAACTTATGGATATGGATGGCAGAATAGATGCCTTTGATATCCATAGTCATAGGGTAGAACTCATAAGTAAGAGCAAACAAAGGATGGGAGCTTCTATAGTCCATAGCAAGATACAGGATGCAACCGTGTTTAACTCCAAATATGAGGAAAAAATGGACAGGATTTTGCTGGATGTACCATGCTCGGGGTGGGGTGTACTACACAAAAAACCTGATATAAGACTTAGGATAAGGAAAGAGGATTTAGATTCCCTATACCAACTTCAATGGGACATACTGAGTAATTGTAGCCTATATCTAAAACCAGGAGGTAGTTTGGTATATAGTACCTGCACTATTAATCCTTGGGAGAATGAGAAGATGATTGAAAAGTTCTTGAAAAAATATCCCAAATTTACTTTGGAAAGCTTCCAGGAAGATTTGCCGGACGCACTAAAAGATTCGGTGATCCAGGATGGAATGATACAACTGATTCCCGGCCGTGAAGGGATAGATGGATTTTTTATTGCAAAACTGAGGAGGGCTGGATTATGACGCATGTAAAGGAAGATATACTAGGTCTAATGCCAAATGAGATTATAAAAGAGCTTGCAGATATGGGAGAACAGCCCTTTAGAGGGAAACAGGTTGTAAACTGGCTCTATAAAGGGATTAATAGTTTTGGCGCTATGACAAACCTCCCCAAATCCACTAGGCAAAAACTAGAAAGCAAATATAAAATAGGCAGTTTAAAACAGATTGATAGGCAAAAATCTGAGAAGGGGGATACCATAAAATATTTGTATTTACTTGCCGATAATAATATAATAGAATGTGTTGTAATGAAATATGCATATGGAAATACTTTATGTTTGTCAACTCAGGTAGGATGCAGGATGGGATGTAGCTTTTGTGCTTCCACAAAGGAGGGTTTGGTACGAAATCTAGAAGTAGGAGAGATGGTGGCTCAGCTTCTAATAGCAAATTCTGATATTGGACGAGCTGAAGACAGAGGAATCCGCAATATTGTCCTTATGGGGAGTGGTGAACCATTAGATAATTACCAAAATGTAATAAAATTTATGCGTTTGGTCCACCATCCTGATGTCTTTAACATAAGCTATAGAAATATAACTCTTTCTACTTGTGGATTGGTACCTAAGATGAAAGAATTGTCACAGGAGGATATTCCCATTACCCTATCCATATCTCTTCATGCACCTAATGATGAGATAAGACGAAAGATTATGCCAGTAGCTTCGGCCTATAGTGTTGACGAGATAGTCCAAGCAGGAAAATACTATTTTGAGAAAACTGGAAGAAGAGTAACCTTTGAATACTCTCTTATACATAGATTAAATGATAGTGAGGAAAATGCCAGGGAGTTGGCTTATAGGCTAAAAGATTTTTCATGCCATGTTAATGTCATCCCAATAAATGAAATTGAGGGGACACCTTATAGACGAAGTAGTGAATACAGAATTGAATCTTTTATTAATACATTGAAGTCTCTAGGCTTACAGGTTACAAGACGTAGAGAATTAGGGCAGGATATAGGCGGCGCCTGTGGTCAATTAAAAAGAGGATACTTAGATAATGTAGAAATATAAGCAAGGTAAATGGGGCAGAAGAATAAAAGATGAGGTGAGGTATATGATGTTAGAATATGGTGGTTGTAGCCATAGAGGAAAGATTCGCAAATCCAATGAAGATTATTACTATATTCCCGTAAAGAATAAAATAGACAAACTAGCTATAGTAGCTGACGGTATGGGTGGGCATAAAAGCGGAGAACTAGCGAGTCATATGGCTGTTGATTCCATATTGGAGTTTTTAAAAAGTCATAAGGATAGTGATGAATATACCAATAATCCTGTAGTGCTTATAGAAGGATCCATGGAGGCTTCCAACAGTAGAATATTTAGCTATGCTGAGGCCAATGAAGAGTGTAAAGGCATGGGGACCACCCTAGTTATGGCTTACTTCCACGAAGGCAAGGCCTATTTAGGACATGTAGGAGATAGTAGGGCTTATTTAATCAGAGGAGGCAAAGTCAGGCAGTTAACCAAGGATCATTCATTAGTACAGGAATTACTAGATAATGGTACTATTACTATAGAAGAAGTCGAGAACCACCCTCAAAAAAACATCATTACTAGAGCCCTTGGAACTGATGAGAAAATAGAGACTGATTGCAATCAGATAGCCCTTGAAGCTAATGATATTATTCTTCTGTGCAGCGATGGATTAATTCTTCATGTAGATTTACAGCAGAATATAGAATTGCTTGAATCTCATAATTCAATGCAAGAGCTTGCTTCCACCTTAGTCCAAAAGGCTTTGGACAAGGGTGGCCTGGACAACATAACTGTTGTTGCTATAAAATATTACGGCATGGTGAAAGAGGGGTGATGCCGTTGCTAGGTAAAATTCTTGGTGGTAGATACGAACTAATAGAAAAAGTAGGAGCAGGTGGTATGGCTATTGTGTATAAAGCCAGGTGTCACCTTTTAAATAGATATGTGGCGGTAAAAGTCCTTAGGCCTGAGTTAGTGGAGGATGAGAATTTTGTACAGCGATTTAAAAGAGAGTCTCAAGCCGCAGCAAGCTTGTCACATCATAATATTGTAAATGTATATGATGTTGGACAAGAAGATGATATTTACTATATAGTGATGGAATATATATGTGGGAAAACCCTCAAGCAATTTGTTAGGGAAAAGGGGAAGCTGGAATCTGAAGAAGCCATTAGAATAGCCTTGCAGATAGGGAATGCCCTTGAACATGCCCACAAGAATGGCATTATTCACAGGGACATTAAGCCTCAAAACATTCTAATAGGCGATGATTATACAATAAAGGTGGCGGACTTTGGAATAGCAAGGGCTGTAACCTCGTCCACCATTACCCTGGCAGGATCAAATGTGGTAGGATCAGTCCATTATTTTTCACCTGAGCAAGCCAGGGGGGGATATATAGATGCAAAATCCGATCTTTATTCTCTGGGAATAGTTTTGTATGAGATGGTAACCGGAACACTGCCATTTGAGGGGGATACAGCGGTTTCCATAGCTATAAAGCATATTCAAGAAAATGTCAAGCCCCCTGAAGAGGTTAACCCTGAAATCTATAAAAGCCTTCAGGCAATCATCCGAAAGGCAATTGAAAAACAACCTGAAAGGCGATATCAAAGTGCTAGGGAAATGAATAAAGATCTAAAGAGAGCTTTAGAGGAACCCAATGGTGATTTTGTAAAAAATAACTATGATAGCGATGCACCGACTCAAATATTAAAACCTATAATCCTTGAAAATGAGCAAGGGGGTGAGGGAGATCCCAAGCCTGATTCGGAGTCCAATAAGTCGAAGAGGAAGCCCTGGATTAAAGCTATCCTTATAGGTATTTCCTTTATTCTAATAATGGCATTGGCTTTTTTCATAGGTACTCGCATTTATAAGAACAATTTTGTATCTCAGGAAATTGAGATGCCTGATATTAGGAATAAGTCATTTGATGATGCTCAAAGAATCTTAGAGGAGAATAATCTATATATAAAAGTAGAAGGGGAAACTTATAATGATGAGATCAAGGAAGGATATATTGTTTCTCAGCATCCTGAGGAAGGGACAAAGGTAAAACCTGAGTATACGGTCCGGGTTGTACTAAGCTTAGGATCAGAAACCGTTACAGTACCTGATCTTTTCAAAAACACTAAAAGAGAAGCTGAAATAATTCTTGAAAACCTAGGTTTAACAATAGGACAACATGAGTACAAAAATAGTGAGTACCCTAGTGATACCGTTATCGAACAATCTATACAACCTAATACACAAGTTGTTAAAGAAACAGAGATTTCCTTGATGATAAGCCTGGGGCCCGAAGAAAAAGTAGCCACAGTGGGCAATTATTTGGGACAGAAGCTAGATGTTGCAAAGCAGATGATCGACGGAGATAAGTTAAAACTAGGCAATATTGACCAGAGATATAGTGATACATCCAGCAAGGATACAGTAATAGAACAGAGCTTGAAACCTGGTGAAGTAGTTTCGGAATTTAGGGTGATTGACCTGGTAGTAAGTCTAGGCGCACAGCCTACTTATCCTAAGGAAATTAGTATTGATATGTCTAGTATAACCGATAGGGAGACTGTGAATATAGTTGTTAGAAAGACTCAAAACGGAAAGACAATGGAAGTTTATAATAGGTTTCATGCTGTAAACGATGAAGAGTTAACCATTAGATTGGAAGGTACAGGAGTAGCTGAATATGAAATTTATCTAGATGGTGAGCTTTCCTATAAGACCAATATAGACTTTACCAAAAAAGGGGATGAGGCTGGTTAATGAAACAAGGAATTATTACTAAGGGTGTTGGTGGATTCTATGATGTTATAGTCGGACAGGATATCATTCGCTGCAGGGCAAGAGGTATATTTAGAAAGGATAATATTGTGCCAATGGTAGGTGATAAGGTAAAGATATCTCTCAAGGATAAGGCAATCATGGAAATACTTCCTCGAAGAAATCAGTTACTACGACCTACTGTAGCCAATATTGATGTATTAGGTGTAGTGCTGACACCTACTCATCCTGCTCCCGATTTCTATCTGGCAGATAAGTTAATGATAAATGCAGAGAATGACGGAATTAAAGTGATACTTTTAATAAATAAGATAGACTTAACTGATGATAATGGCCTAAATAGTATCCTTAATACCTATAAATCCACAAACTATCCAATTATACAGCTGTCATGCAAAAAAAAATCAGGATTTGAAAGGCTTCATGAGCATATAAAAAACAATGTTGTGACCCTGGCTGGTCAATCAGGTGTTGGAAAAACCTCCATCATTAATGTACTCTACCCAGAAAAGGAATTAGAAACTGGGCAATTAAGCGATAAAATCAGCAGAGGAAGACATACGACTAGGCATACCAGATTATTAGTACTCCCACAAGGGGGAATGCTAGTAGATACTCCGGGTTTTAGCACTATGAATATGAGTGAATTAATGCCTGAGGACCTGCCGTACCTGTATCCGGATTTTTCGGACCATATTTATGGGTGTAGATTTAATGGTTGTATGCATGATAAAGAGCCTGGATGTATGGTTAAGGAGGCTGTATCTAGTGGATTTATATCCCAGGAAAGATATAAGAGATATATAAGAATACTAAATGAACTAAAGGAGTTTAGGAGGAACATATGGTAATAAAAATTGCACCCTCGATACTCTCGGCCGATTTTTCAAGGCTAGGTGAAGAGGTGGAGATGTTGGATAAGGGAGGAGCCGATTATATACATATAGATATAATGGATGGACATTATGTCCCAAACCTAACCTTTGGACCTATTGTTGTAAAGGCACTAAGAGACAGGACACAACTCCCCTTTGATGTACATCTTATGATGACTAACCCTATGGATTATATAGATGATTTTGTCCATGCAGGGTCTGATATAATAACGGTACACGCTGAAGTATTGCCACATTTGCATAGGGCTATAGAGCAAATCAAACAAAAGGGAGTTAAAGCCGCTGTTTCGCTGAATCCATCCACTCCCCTCAGTGTACTTGACTATGTCCTGGAAGATCTGGACATGGTTTTATTGATGACTGTTAATCCTGGATATGGTGGACAGCAGTTTATTCCTGCCATGATGAATAAAATAAGAAAATTAAGAAGCAAGGCAGATTCTATGAATCTAAACCTAGATATACAGGTGGATGGGGGTATATCCTTGGATAATATTAAGGAAGTAAGCCAAGCTGGTGCCAACATTTTTGTAGCGGGTTCAGCAGTATTTAACGCGCAGAATCCCAAGGAAATGATCAATCAAATGAGGAAAGAAGCAAGTGGATCATGAAGGTAGTTATTATATCAGGAGGGGACCTGGGAGATGTTGACTACATAGAGGAACACTTGCCGGAGTGGGATTTGATTATATGCGCTGACGGAGGGGCCAGGCATCTAGAAAAATTGAATCTTAGACCGAATATTTTGGTGGGTGACTTTGATTCCATTTCTCCCACACTATTGCAAAAGTATAAAGAGATGGATATTACCGTAGAGCCATATCCTAGGGAGAAAGATTGGACAGACACCCAGATTGCGGTGGATTTGGCCATTGATAAAGGCGCTGATTGGGTTTATATAATTGGCGGTTTAGGTAGCAGATGGGATCATTCTTATGCTAATATAATGCTGCTCTACCGTTTGGCTAAAAAAGGGGTCAGGGCAAAAATTCTTCACATTAACAATACCATTGAGATTGCAAATGACATACTGGAGATAAGAGGCCAGGTGGGGCAAACCCTATCTCTATTACCCTTCTCCCAGGATGTCATTGTTGAGTCTAGCCAAGGCTTAGCATATCCTTTAGATAATTTGACACTAGCATTGGATTTTCCTTTAGGTATCAGTAATATACTTAAGAAAGAGAAAGCTATAGTAAAAATTAGTCAGGGTTGGTTACTCGGGGTTTTAACTAATGAATAAAGACACATTAGTTAGCAGTAGTGCATAGATTAAAGTATACGCTACTATATGGGGATGTGAAATAATATGAAGCGGTATTGTCGTAAGAAAACCCCATTAACTGATATATTTATCGGTATTATTCTCGTTGGAGGGGGAATCCTATTAGTTCTATTTTATATTCCTATATGGGCTTGGATGACCTTGTTTGGCCTATTTTTGGTGGGGTTGGGAGTTCTCATTCTGTTAGGGCGGAGGTGACCCTATGAGAATTTATGTTATAAAACTACCGGGTTTTCTAGGAAAGCTGGTTAGGAAACTCAGAAGGGGAAGATAGCAAAACAAAAAAACGTGCGGGTATGCACGTTTTTCTATATACCTTGCCAGAATTAAAGAGCCCTTCTTACCTTCCCTGATCGGATGCACTTTGTGCATACCTTAATAGTTTTATGGCTTCCATCAATTATAGCCTTTACCTTCTTTAGGTTAGGCTGCCAAAATCTATTTGACTTTCTATTTGAGTGACTAACATTGTGTCCGGATAATTTTCCTTTTTGGCATATGTCGCAAACCTTGGCCATTGCTAACACCTCCTTCAAAAACGATGGCATAAAAAGTCAGTGCTATTTATACGCACAGAATAAAAACATTAATATTGTATCATTAAGAAAGGAATTTGACAAGAAACAAAATATAATTTTCCTGTTGCATGATAAATAGTTATATTATAGAATAGTAATAAAAGACTTAAGGTTGACAGGGTTTATTATTTGATTTGTAGGATTGTTCAAATCATATGATGATTTTATGAGTGTAATGGAGTGGGAGAGGAGGAAGATTAGTGAGTGCTAGAAAAACTAATTCCTTAGGAGATATGGTTATAGCTGATGAGGTAATAGCTACTTTAGCCGGTGTATCTGCTATCGAATGCTATGGAATTGTAGGGATGGCATCAAAACGGGCTACTGATGGGATAGTTGAGTTACTGGGTAGAGAGAACCTATCAAAAGGTGTTAAAGTTTACACCCAGGGAGAAGATATAATTATAGATCTTTTTGTTATTGTGGAATATGGCATTTCTATTGCTGCAGTAGCAGAGAATATAATAGATACGGTCAAATATAAGGTTGAAAACTTTACCGGAATGAATGTAAATAAAGTTAATGTAGCGGTAGAGGGTGTCAGGGTATAAGTTTCTGTCACCGAAGGAGGTAGCGCATTGAATAGAGAATACATAGATGGAATAAAATTAAGGGAAATGTTTTTGGCAGCTGCACAATCTATAGAAGCAAACAAGCAAGCTATAAACGCCTTAAATGTTTTTCCTGTTCCTGACGGCGACACGGGAACTAATATGTCCCTGACCATAATGGCCGCCATAAAGGAAATCCAAAGCACCAAAGGGAACACCGTTTCTGAGGTGGCGGGCGCAGCATCAAAGGGCGCCCTTAAAGGTGCTAGGGGCAACTCTGGAGTCATTTTGTCCCAGCTCTTTAGAGGCTTTGCCAAAGGGTTGCAAAACTTAGATAAGATGTCTACACGGGAATGTGCAGAAGCCTTGCATGAAGGGGCAAAGACAGCTTATAAAGCGGTTATGAAGCCTGTGGAAGGAACCATGCTCACAGTTGCTAGGGTTACTGGAGAAGAAGCACTAAAATTAAGCAAGAGATTTAAAGACTTTGATTCATTTAGCATGGAAGTTATTAGAGTTGCTAAGGAAACCTTGGATAAGACACCTGACATGCTCCCCCCGCTTAAGGAAGCAGGGGTTGTGGATTCAGGAGGAATGGGTGTTTTGTATATTTTAATAGGAGCAGCCCAAGCGTTGAAGGGAACTTTTGATATTGATTCCTTACCCCTCATAGAAGAAACGCCTATTGATGTGGATTCCGTTGATATTGGTATGGTGCAAGATATTAAATATGTCTATTGTACAGAGTTTTTAATTAAAAATCTATTTCCCTATGTAGAAGAAAGGGATATAGATAAGCTAAAGGATAGGTTGAGTAATCTGGGTGATTCCATCGTGGTTGTTGGAGACACCGACCTTATAAAAGTTCATGTCCATACCAATATGCCCGGCAAGGCTTTGCAATTGGCTCTCAGGTTTGGGGAACTATCTAGTATTAAGATAGATAATATGAGGGAACAGCATCGTCATGTAATCCATACTAGTAAGAAAAAGTTTGGGGTTGTGTCTGTAGCCATGGGAGATGGTATAAGCTCCATATTCAAAGATCTCTCCGTCGATCATGTAATTGAGGGAGGACAAACTATGAATCCTAGTATAGAGGATATATTGAACTCAGTGGAGCGGGCCAATGCAGAGAACGTATTTGTGTTGCCCAATAATAGTAATATAATTCTATCTGCTAAACAGGCACAGGGAATTAGCAGTAGCAATATTATAGTGATACCAAGCAAGACTATTCCTCAGGGTCTGGCTGCTATACTGGCCTTCAATCCAGAATCTGAGCTTGATGCTAATATCAGCAATATGACGGAAGCTATGGAGTATGTCAGCTCTGGACAGGTAACCTATGCTGTTAGAGATTCGGAATACAATGGAATTTCTATTAAAAAGGATGACATCATTGGTCTTGTAGACGGCGAAATAGCTGTAGCTGATAAGGATGTTGCCAAAACCACTATATCCTTACTGGAAAAAATGTTGGATGAAGATAGTGAAATTATCACCTTATTGTATGGTGAGGATGTAGAGTCAGAGCAGGCCGAGGAAATTGCTTCATATATAGAGGATAGCTACCCTGATTTGGATATAGAGATGCATTATGGAGGTCAGCCATTATACTATTATATTATATCTGTGGAATAAAGTGCTTATAGACATATGTTGATACTTTATATACAGACGCAAATAAAGCTGGGATTTGATTCCAGCTTTTTTGCATATTCCTATCCTCTTATGCAAGAATAAGCTTAGTAGGTGATTATATGGATATAGTAAAAGAGTCAGTCCAAACCATAAAAGGAATAGGACCCAAAAAAGCGAGACTGTTGGGTAAGGTTGGAGTCTATACTTTACAAGATGCTATAGATTATTTCCCCAGGGACTATGAGATCCACCCGGGGGTCACTGACATAGTAGATATAAGAAAAGGTGAATTTGTTTCTCTATCTGTTAAGTTTCAAGGAAGACCCCAAGTTTTAAGAAAACATAAAAACATGTCAATACTAAGATGGACAGCTAAGGACGATACCGGGTCAATAGTTTGTGTTTGGTTCAATCAGCCCTATAGGGCTAATCAATACAAAGTTGGAGTTCCATATTATATATATGGGAAGGCAGAATTTAGCTACGGAGGGATACAGATTCATAATCCATTGGTGAAAGAGTATGTGCGGGAGATACATAATCAGTGTCAAATTATTCCTGTATATTCACTGGTGGAAGGTTTAACTCAAAAGGATTTCAAAAATCTTATTGGACAGGCTTTGAATAGGACTGAGAAGGGTATAGAAGATGAATTGCCCAGTATAGTAAGGGAAAGATTTAAGTTAGCTGATAAGGGTTATTCACTGTACAATATACATTTTCCAAAGCATCAGCAAGCCCTGGAATGGTCCAGGAGGAGATTGGTATTCGAGGAATTATTTTCTATACAGATGGCTCTATATGCTATCAAGGAAAAATTTGGGACAGATAATCAAGGATTAATATTCCAGTGGGATAACAAAAAAATGGACAAATTTATAAAAGACTTACCCTTTGCCTTAACAGGAGCTCAGAAAAGAGTGGTAGGAGAAATACTTGAAGACCTAAGAAAAGAAACTCCTATGAATCGCCTTGTATATGGTGACGTGGGCTCAGGGAAAACTATAGTAGCCGCTATAGCTTTGTATGCTGCTGTCATGGCTGGATATCAAGGAGTATTGATGGCTCCTACGGAGATCTTAGCTAGGCAGCATTACGAAACACTAAAAACCTTACTTGAAGGATGCGGAATTCACATTTCTCTTTTAATTGGTGGAATGGATAATAAGACCAAGGATCAGATCAAGGACAATCTATCTCAAGGG
Source organism: Clostridiales bacterium (assembly GCA_012518075.1). Taxonomy (GTDB): domain Bacteria; phylum Bacillota; class Clostridia; order Caldicoprobacterales; family UBA3941; genus JAAYTG01. Next base: position 22,673 of record JAAYTG010000020.1, read on the forward strand.
GTAGTAGATGTAATTATAGCTACCCATGCTGTATTACAAGAGGATGTGCAGTTTAATAATTTGGGCCTGGTAATTACTGATGAACAGCATAGATTTGGAGTAAGGCAAAGAGCTACTATTGCTCAAAAAGGTAATAATGATCCTCATATGCTGGTAATGTCGGCAACTCCAATACCTAGGACATTAGCTTTAATATTTTATGGCGACTTAGATATCTCCTTGATCGATGAATTACCTCCTGGTAGAAAGCCCGTAAAGACATATCATGTTCCGGCGTCTATGAGAAACAGGATATATGGATTTATCCGTAAACAGACTATGCTGGGATACCAAACATATATGGTATGTCCTTCGATAGAGGAATCTGATAAGATTGCTGTTCAATCGGCAGTTGAGTTATACGATGAACTTAGCAGCGGGCCCTTGAAGGGCTTAAGGTTAGGATTACTTCATGGAAAGATGAATCCAGTGGAAAAGTCTTGTGTCATGAAGAAATTTGAAGAGGGTGATATTGATGTATTGATATCCACCACTGTCATTGAGGTAGGAGTAAACGTTGCAAATGCCAATTTGATGATAATCGAAAATGCAGATAGATTTGGATTGGGGCAGCTACATCAGCTCAGAGGAAGAGTAGGGCGTAGCAATAGCCAAGCATATTGCATACTGATAGCTGACACCAAGAGTAGTAAGGCCAAAGAGAGAATGGATATTATGGTCAGGAGTAATAATGGATTTGAGATATCACAAAAGGATCTGGAGCTTAGAGGCCCCGGTGAATTTTTAGGAGTTAGGCAGCATGGATTGCCAGAATTTAAAATAGCCAACCTCATTAGAGATATGGATATCTTAAAAGAAGTCCAAACTGCTGCACAGTGGATTTTGGAGCTAAGGGATACTGGATTGAAGAATAGTATACTAGAAAAGGCTTATAATAAATTTAGTCACAAATTGGAGGAAATAACTCTAAACTGATTGATAATAAATACTAAAATTACCAGTGTAAAAAACAGAATTCTGGACAAATTAATACTACATCCGACAATAGGAGGTGAAGACATTGCCTAATACAAATGAAAAACTAATTCCTCAAGCCAGACAGGCTATGGAAAATATGAAGTATGAAATTGCGAATGAATTAGGTGTGAATTTAAAGCAGGGATATAACGGGGATTTGACTTCAAGAGAAGCAGGTCATGTTGGCGGTGAAATGGTAAAAAGAATGATTGCGCAGGCTCAGAGACAAATGAGTGGTCAGTAATAAACTATGATAAAATTAAAAGGAACGGGTTTTAATGGATCCGTTCCTTTTAATTATCTTGGAAAACACAGTTCTTGTCATAAAATAGGACCATTTATCTATATTGCCTTTGTTATAGATTTGTACTTGTCCACATCTTTTATATATGTTAAAATTAAACCAACTATAAGGGAATATCCCTAGCATGGCACATTAATTCAATTGTTACATAAGGACAAACTTTCTAGGAGGAAGGCTATTGCGCATTATTGCTGGACGATCAAAGGGGAGACGTATAGAGCCTGTAAAGGGTAGCAAGACAAGACCCACCTCTGATAAGATTAAAGAATCCATATTTAGCATAATTCAGGGGAGTATGCTAAATAGTGTCATATTGGATTTGTTCGCAGGCACTGGGAACTTAGGTTTGGAGGCATTGAGCCGAGGGGCTTGCAAAGCGGTTTTTGTCGATAAAGATCAAAATGCTATAAAAACCATTATAAAGAATTGTCAGGCACTTGGCTACCAGGAGCAATCAGAGGTTTTTAGGAATGACGCCGCAAGAGCATTGACGAGGCTATCTAAACGTGATATCCTCTTTGATATAATATTTATGGATCCACCGTATGGCAAGGGCTATGAAGAACTATTGTTAACTTTAATAAGTGATAATAATATTTTACATACTGATGGTGTTATTATAGTAGAGCATGATGTAAGAACACTATTGCCTGACAGAGTAGCTCATTTGTATCGCAGTGATTTGCGCAAATATGGTGGAACCGGTGTAAGCTTTTACAGGAAGGAATGACACACTTATGAAAATAGGCATATATCCGGGAAGTTTTGATCCGATAACTAATGGCCATTTGGATATAATTAGGCGATCATCAAAGCTATTTGACAAGGTCATTGTGGCTGTGGTAAAGAATTATAGTAAAAAACCTCTGTTTTCCATTGAAGAGAGGGAGGATTTAATTCACAGATCCACCAGGGACTTATCCAATGTAGAAGTGGATAGCTTTGAAGGATTACTAATGGATTATATTCATGAGAAGAATGCTAAAGTGATAATAAAAGGACTAAGAGCTATATCGGATTTTGAGTATGAGTTTCAAATGGCACTAATGAATAGAAAGCTAGACTCCGATGTGGAAACTATATTTCTTATGACCAGTTCTGAATACTCTTTCCTAAGCTCTAGTCTGGTAAAGGAAGTTGCTACTTTAGGTGGCTGTATAACCGGGCTGGTACCGGACAATGTACTACCAGATATTTATCGAAAATTAAACAAAAATACTAAATGAAAGATAGGGTGGGGGGATTATCCTTGAATATCCTTAGCTTGTTAGATATTTTAGAGGAAGAGTTGGAGAAAGGCATCAGCATGCCTCTGGGGAATAGAGTGCTAGTAAACCGGGACAAGTGTATGGAGGTCATAAACGATATTAGGCTAAGTATGCCGGAAGAGATTAAGCAAGCTAAATGGCTTAAGATGGAAAGACAAAAGATTTTAATTGAAGCCCAAAAGGAATCAGAAACAATCATAAAAGAAGCCGAAACAAGAATTCAATCTTTAGTAGAAGAAAATGAAATTACCCAAAGAGCCTATCAACAGGCTCGTGAAATTATGGAAAGTTGTCAAAATAATGCTAGGGAGATTCGCCTAGGCTCTAGAGAGTATGCTAACAATCTACTAGAAGAGGTTGAAAATTTTCTTATAGAACAGGTAGAGGTCCTTAGAAGGAACAGGCAAGAACTTAAAGATATGAAATAAAATCGGTCCAATTTGGCCGATTTTTCTTTCACTTAATTAATCTCTAACTCTTATTGCTTTAATTAGCAAGATTAAAAAATATATGGCTAGGAGGCTGAAAAAAGCTGATGTTAATAGCTTTAAAGAAGCTATAAAGGTGTTGTACATAGTGGGATTTATAATATAATTGGGTCCACTAAAGGCTGGTATTGAGTCCACAGGTGAGAAGAGGATAAATATATGTGTTAATATGGCTGAAAGGATGCCGTGAAGGAATTTAGTAAAAAAGTATAGGCCTATGGAAAGATCTGTATTGGCTAAAAGGCTGATAGCTTGACTGTGAATGGACAGGCCGCCCCAACCAATTATAAAGGAAGTGGCTATTATTTTACTCTCCATATCCAGCATGGTATCACTTAGTAGTCTACAGCCAGTTGTTATTTCTAGAAGGCCTGCGCCTAGGGCTTTTATTGTTCTAGATCCTTCACTAAAGACAAAAGTCCAATTGTTTCTTGTTTCATTTACAATATTGAAGTTTCCATTTACTATAATTAAATTGATTATCACTGAAAACAAAATAATAAATCCCCCTATTAGCAACTGGGCCTGCATGGAACTTCTAACGGAGTCTCCCAGTATTGTGCCCAAGGATTTTCTGCTTTTACCTTTACTGTCAAGTAGTTGGTTAATAGCCGATCTCATATTGGGTTTGAGGGAGTATGTTATTTTGTATTTTTTTTCCCTGCCATAGAAGCGGAACAATAGACCCAAAATAAGGGCAGCCAAATAGTGGCATATAGCGATTATCTTTCCAGCTTGAGGACTGTTTAGCATTCCAATACCAACAGCACCAATCATAAACAGTGGGCCAGAGGTATTACAGAAGGCTAACATTCTTTGCCCTTCTGCTCTTGTTATGTCGCCCTCTTCATATAAGGATGCAATAAGCTTAGCGCCCATGGGATATCCAGAGCTGGTGCTCATTATCCATACGAAGGAGCTATGGCCAGGACAATTGAATAAGGGTCTCATTAGAGGGGTTAGAAGGTTGGAGAAAAAATCTGCAAGGCCTGACTGAACCATAATTTCTGTAACTATAAAGAAAGGAAGTAGAGCAGGCAGCACGACCTTTAGCCATGTGTCCAAACCTTTTATAGCAGCCTGAAGGGAATGTTCAGGGAAAAAGATAATAAGTATAATAATTAAAAGGGATGAAAAGGCAAGTATTAACCTTTGAAACTTCTTATGTTTTAAAGGCAAGCTAAATTCTCCCCTCTATGAAAATTAGTGCTATTATATTATATTTGAGGAGAGAGCTAAATATGAGGAAAAGGCCGATAATCGGATTAGCTTTGGGAGCAGGGGCCTCTAGAGGATTAGCCCACATAGGGGTATTGCAAGCTCTAGAGGAGCATGGTATTATTCCGGATTTAATAGCGGGTAGCAGCATCGGTGCCATAGTGGGCGCATTATATGCTGCTGGAATTCCCTCTAATATGATGGAAGGAATAGCTGAAAATTTAGATATGAGGACATATTATGACGTGAGCATACCGCGTCTAGGCTTTATAAAAGGTGATAAAGTGGAGGAGCTTATTCGGATCCTTACTCAAGGCAAGACCTTTGATCAGCTTAATATCCCTTTAAGTGTGACAGCTGTTGATTTAAAAAGTAATCAATCTGTGATTATGAACCAAGGAGAGGTCTACAAAGCAGTTCGAGCTAGTATTTCAATACCGGGTATCTTTGTACCGGTATTTGAGGGAAATAAGGTTTTAGTAGATGGGGGATTGCTTGAGAGGTTGCCGACTAGGGTAGCGCGAGAGATGGGGGCTGACATAGTAATTGGTGTAGATGTGGGATTCCGTGGTCAACATGGGGATCCATCCAATATTTTAGGAATAATACTCCAATCTTTTGAAGTGATAGAGTTAGCATTGGTGGATAGCATTTTTCACGAAGATGATGTCTACATATACCCTGAGCTTGGGGATATAAACCCGTTAAACTTTGATAAGGTTACCCAATGTGTTGCAGAGGGAAAAAGAGTGACTCTCGAGGCAATTGATGATATAAAGAAAAAGATTAAGGGGTTTGAGGCTAGATCATCAGAACACCTTGGGTAAATTCCTGTCCACCCAATCTTTGTTCGGGATTTGGAAAGCCCAGGGCGTATAGGTTACTAGCCAGAATATCCAATTCAAACATCGAATTTATGTCTTTGGTTTTATGACGATAATAGTGGGCAGGTTTAGTAATAATAGGCAGCTTGGATGTTTTTTTAAGATTTTTTAGAATATCAGTGGCTTTAGAATTGAATCCAAGGATACGAAGATAGCTGGGACCACACCTTCTTTGGAATCTAGCTACATCATTAGTTTTTATTCTCAAAAGGCCATGGATTAAAACTCTTTGAAGCCTTGTATAGGTATAGCGCTTAGTTTTGCATTTTGAGAGGAACTCCTCTATGGAAGTGCACTCAAGAGCATATCTTTTTATACGGTTTTCAAGGCCTTCCTCTACATCCATCCAGCTAGCTATTTCCTCAGGGCTGGCCTGTCTTATTATTCCAAACAAGAGCTGTTCAAAGGACTTAAGGGATATAGGACCCCGTCCTTGGTTAATGGAAGCTTTCAATATTTTCAGGGAAATATCCGGAAGAGCAGAAGCTATGGATTCCCAGCTTTTACCTGACAATATTGCATTACGTATAGATGTAGCGCTAGAAAACTCACCTTCCATATTGGCAGCATTATAGGATGAGCCTAGTCTAGGGATTAAAACTGGTTGTATGGTGCTTTTTAGCTTTTTAATGGTCTTTAGATATTCTAATGCCAAAATAGAATTAGAACCAGTCAGAATTAAGTCAATAAGATCGGAGGACAAGCTACCATCTTGTAGATTGCTATTATACTGCTGTATGGCTTTTAAACGAGCAAGTGGGAAGGAAAGGCCTTTATCTAGATTTAGTTTGAGAAGCTCCCTAAAAGCTAAGGGTTCTTCTGCTAAAATCATTGCTATCTTGTCTAGGTCCTTTATATTATGGTATTCGCTACCAAATGACATATGGGTTACTATGCCTGCTTGGTCTAATATCTTAACAGCTGCGGTGGCAAATAATTCTGCTGTCTGGCATGCATAGAGGGTGGGGATTTCCAAAACCACATCGATACCGTTTTCTAAAGCCATTTGTGTACGGGCCCACTTATCGATTATAGCGGGTTCACCACGCTGTGTAAAATTTCCTGACATAACTGCAATGGTATAATCAGGCTGGAGCAATTGGACAGATTTTTTTAGGTGATAGAGATGACCCTTATGAAAAGGATTGTATTCAGCGACTATACCCAATACCTTTGGCAATTTTATCATTCCTTCAAAAATAATGATAATAGGATATAATAATTATATAGACCAGAGGCTACTATTTCAAGAAAGAAAAAAATATATTTAAATTACAAAAAATAAAGGATTCTGACGATAAATGTAGAATAATTATTTGGTTAGGTAACTTTGTTATATTTTAAACAAAAATTTTATTAATATAAGGTCTTGTGCTAATAAAAGGTTATATATTGTATAAACTAATGGTCTATTGATACAAAAGCTTGCTAACACCCAATAGCCATCATGAGTACATGAACAACTAGCACAAGAGACTAATTGATGAGAGGAGTTTTTTTATGGGTGTAATGAACAACATTATTGAAAAGGCAAAATCTTGCAAAAAAACTATCGTCCTTCCTGAAAGTACCGATCTTAGGATGCTAGAAGCTAGCCAAAAGATTGTGAGTAAGGGGATAGCTAATATAATTCTTTTAGGAGATGAAAAGGCTATAAAGGAAAAGGCTGGTAGTATTGATTTAAGCGGGGTTACTATTATTGATCCTCTAAAGTTTGATAAGGCTGATAGCTATGCTGATGAGCTGGTAGAGCTTCGTAAGCATAGGGGGATGACCAAGGAAAAAGCAGAGGAGACTATAAAGGATCCCCTTTATTTTGGCTGCATGATGGTCAAGCTAGGGGATGCTGATGGAATGGTTGCTGGTGCCGTTAGCAGTACGCCGGACGTATGGAGGCCAGTACTTCAGATAATAAAGACCCGTCCTGGAATCTCTGTAGCTTCAAGCTGCTTTCTGATGGAGGTACCGGATTGCGACTATGGCGAGAATGGAGTATTCATATATGCTGATTGTGGTCTGAACCCTGATCCTACGGCGGAGCAGCTAGCCTCAATAGCTATCAGTGCCGCAGAGACCGCCAGAATACTAGCTGATATGGAACCTAGGGTGGCTATGCTATCTTTCTCTACAAAAGGTAGTGCTAGTCATGAATCAGTAGATAAGGTAGTAGAAGCAACTAGGATAGCCAAGGAAATGGCACCTGACCTATTAATAGATGGGGAGCTACAAGTGGATGCTGCTTTGGATTCTAAGATTGGGCAGCAAAAATCTCCCGGAAGTCCCGTTGCAGGCAAAGCCAACGTGCTTATCTTCCCTGATCTAGGGGCTGGAAATATAGCCTATAAACTTACCGAGAGGCTGGCCAAGGCTATGGCTTTAGGGCCATTGAGTCAGGGACTTGCTAAACCTGTAAATGATTTATCCAGAGGTTGCAGTTCAGACGATATTGTTAATGTTGTAGCTATTACAGCTCTAGAGGCACAAAATAATTAAGGGGGCTTTGTTATGAAGGTACTTGTTGTAAATGCTGGGAGTTCATCTTTGAAGTATCAGCTTATAAATATGAATGGAGAAAGTGTGCTGGCCAAAGGAAATGTAGAGAGAATTGGAATGCCTGAGCCATTATTAAAGCACACTGTCCAAGATAAAGAAACTGTAGAGATTCATGGAGACTTTAAGGATCATGTAGCTGCCTTAAAGAAGGTTATAGAAACTTTAGTGGATGAAAAACTTGGTGTGATTGGCAGTATGGATGAGATTTCTGCCGTTGGTCATAGGGTAGTTCATGGAGGAGAGCGGTTTTCTAGCTCAGTAATCATTGATGACGAGGTTATGGAGGCGATAGAAGCCAATATAGAGCTAGCTCCTCTTCATAATCCTGCTAATATTATGGGGATACAGGCTTGTAGAAATATAATGCCCAACACCCCCATGGTAGCGGTTTTTGATACTGCCTTCCATCAGACCATGCCCCAGAAAGCTTTTATGTATGCTGTTCCCTATAGTGTATACGAGGATTTGGGTGTTAGACGATATGGATTCCATGGGACTTCTCACAAATATGTATCTCTGAAAGCAGCTGCTATGTTGGGAAAACCAGTAGAATCCCTAAAGATAATTACTTGCCATTTGGGTAATGGATCCAGTATTGCGGCAGTTGACTGTGGCAAATCCATAGATACAAGTATGGGCTTTACACCTCTAGAAGGTCTACCTATGGGAACTAGAAGTGGAAGCATAGATCCTGCTATCCTTAGTTATCTTATGGATAAAGAGAATTTAACCTGTGAAGAGGTAAATAGGATTCTCAATAAGGATTCTGGTATGCTGGGATTGTCCGGGCTTAGCAGTGACTTTAGGGACCTGCACAATGCTGCTGCAGAAGGAAATAAACGTGCTCAGCTTGCCTTGGATGTCTTTAACTATGAAGTAAAAAAGTATATTGCTGCTTATGCTGCTGCTATGGGTGGAGTAGATTGTATTGTATTCACCGCAGGAATAGGCGAAAACACACCCCGAGTTAGAGAGAAATCTTGCTCAGGTCTCGAGTTTATGGGCATCAAGATAGACGATGAGAAAAACCAAAAGGTGTTGGGCAGACTGAATACAGAAGGCGAAATAAGTACTGATGATTCCAGTGTCAAGGTATTAGTGGTACCAACAAACGAAGAACTAATGATTGCTAGGGAAACCCTAGAGCTCATATAGTAAATTTTTATAACATCAATGCTTGACAAAATTAGAGTCAATCTATATAATGAATCCGTCTGGCTATGAAATGATGGAGTGAGAGATAATGGTTATTGATATTTCGGACATCTTAATGGAAGTGGGTTCATCTAAGCAATTCGATGGTAATGTTATTATAAAAGATATTACTTATCAGGGAGATAAGATCCACTTTGACTCACCCTTTTATGTGAAAGGAAATGTGACAAATGTTGGCCAGCTACTTGTTATGAATGCTCATTTGGAGGGCATAGCAGCCTTGAAATGTGGCAAATGCACGGAATCTTATGATTATTCAGTTGACTATGATATAAAGGTAAATTTTAAATCCACAACTGATGAAGAGGATCCGGATATCTATGTCTATACCAACAATCGCATTGATTTATATGATATTGTAATTCGCGAATTTCTCCATAGATTGCCTATTCTAAGGCGATGTTCTCAGGAGTGCAAAGGTCTCTGTCCCTATTGTGGCACCAACCTAAACAATAAGGAGTGCCAGTGTTCGGATCAGGACCATGAACCTATAGATAGTAGATTTTCAGTTTTAAGAGATTTTTTTGTTGATAGGGATAGGGAGGTGTAATAGCCATGGCAGTGCCAAAGAGAAAAACATCTAAAGCAAGAAGAGATAAGCGCAGGGCTAATTGGAAGGTTAGTATGCCTGGAATGGCAGAATGCCCACAATGCGGGACTATGAGGCTTTCTCATAGAGTATGTAAAGAATGCGGATTTTATAATAAAAGACAAGTGATTTCAACTGAAGATTAAAGTATGAAAACCTACCTTGCTATAAGCGGGGTAGGTTTTTTCTTTGCGTCCATGATGGATATATTGAATCTTTCATGAATAAAAACAAGGATAGAACAGATTTGAATACTTATATTAAATTATTAAATCTTGTTAAATAAGTAT
>JAAYTG010000158.1 GCA_012518075.1 Clostridiales bacterium
CTAAATTATATACAATATTGAAGGATTCTGACAAAAAATGTAGAATACATGTATAATAGGATTTGCTGGAAGGGGACATTGATATGTTAAGGCTGGAATGGATGATTAGGCTATTCTCAATTATCATGGCAGCATTATTAGGGGTATTTTTAAGCCCCTCAGATACCCAGCTGTTCTCTGCCTTGTTTTTCTGGGCAAGCTTAGCTTATGCTCTTTTACTGCTGTTTAAAAAGTATACTTATCCTTGGCCTCTAGGCTCCTACTACAACTTAATAATAGAAGCCTTGGAGCTAATGGCCCTCTTATATATTCATTCGGTCTCTTCATCGTCTTTTGTATCGGTATTATTTATATCCTTTATTGTGCGCATGGTCCTTATCTATAGAAACAAGATCTCTCTCCCTATCAACATACTGTCAGCATTCTTATTTATTTTGGTGGATATATACACTACGGATCCTAGCCTTGATGGCAGCCCCATATATAGATCTATATACTGGTCAGCCGTCTTTGGAGGCCTCATCTGGATCCTATGGGCAGCTAAGGGCCAGGTAAAATTATTAGAAGGTAATCAGCTGAGGCTAAAGGAGACTCTGGACATAAAGGAGATTTTGATCAAGGAGCTAAACCAATCTAGGGATCGTCTCCTAGAGGAAAATGACAAGTTATATATCTGGGCCAACACCGACCCTTTGACCAATTTCTATAACTCCAGGTATTTTAATAGGTATTGGGACAATCTGTACCAGCAGTTTAGCCAGATTAAGCAGAATAATTATCCAGTAGCCTTAGTTATGATAGATATACAGGGACATAGGTTATACAACGACGTCTATGGCCACGCCGCTGGCGATGTCCTCATACAAGATCTGGCTGCAATCATAAGGGAATCCGTAGAGGCAGAGGATATCCTTGTTAGATATAGCGACTATGTCTTTGCAGTTATTATTCCTGGACAGCAGGAAGGTGAGGCCATACAGTTTTATCATAGATTTAAAAAAGGGGTTGAGACATACGGCAAGGAGCATCCCGGCATGCGAAATATTGAAGTTTTTGTAGGTTGGTCATGCTGCAGCGATGTAACCCAAGAAAGTAAAGAGGAGTTGATGGCTAGGGCTATCAGTTCACTGCGAATAATAAGTTAACCCCTTGTGTTTTTAATCCTATAGGTATAATGTCTATTGAATATTAAGAAGGTTTTTCTTAGTTAGCATTGGTTTGTGACCAATTCAACCAAAGAAAGACCTTTTTTTATTTTTTTTTACAAATAGTGTAATTATGTTTAGACTAGTTTAGTAGATGATGGTACAGCTTTAAGTGAAATTACTCAGGATATAGCCTATGGGGATAGTCTTGTTGCTTTTATAGTAAATAGTGAAGGAACAAATATTGCCAATACCAATCTTGATCTGGTTCTCAGCCAGTATAATGTTATTGAAGAGGTAAAGAACAATCCGGAACTTGCAGAAACCGCTCATGTAATAGAGAATAAGATGATCAAAGGTGAAACGGGGATTGACCAATATTATTTTGCCGGGGAAAAGAAGATTGTAGGTATTATAAATCTTCGGGGCGAAGTTATTCCTATTATGGACTTGCGATTAAGATTTAATATGCCCCAGAAGGATTTAGATAGCGACCATCGAGTTATTATCCTTAACATAGAAGATAAAAACATTGGCCTTCTAGTGGATTCAGTATCAGAGGTTGCACAAGTTGAGCCGGAAGATATTGCCCAGCCGCCAGAAGAGATATCGGATATTGATAGCAAATATATTACAGGGGTAGCAAAATATAAGGACAGAATTTTTATTATATTAGATGTTGATATTATTACAGGTGCTGGGGAAAATTGAGTTGCAAAAGCCAACTCAATTTTTTTATACTGTCTATATCTTTTTTAGAAATGTATAAATTGGGTGTAATTGTCAATACTCTCTATATAAGCTCATTCTAATGTGGGGGGTATTGATAATGAACCATAAAAAACATATTTTCATCATACTCATAATAAGCATATCTTTGTTAGTAACTGGCAGTACATCGTCGAGTTTTAATCAGGAACGGCAGTTTGTTAGGGAGAATCAGCAGTTTATACGGTTCCACGTCATAGCCAACAGCGACTCCCGGGAGGATCAGGAAATTAAGCTAAAGGTTAGGGACAGATTGTTGGAGGAATTTGGCATGGAGCTTGGCAATTCATACTCCCTTGAGGATAGTCGCCGCATAATACGAGAGAATATCTCCACTATAGAGCTGGCAGCCCAAGAAGTTGTGGATAAGGATAGACCAGGTCATCATGTAGAAGCTATGCTGGGATATTTTGATTTTCCTACCAAGGCCTATGGGGATAAGGTTTTGCCAGCAGGCAATTATGAGGCCCTGCGAGTGGTCATTGGCCAAGGGCAGGGAGCTAACTGGTGGTGTGTAATGTTTCCTCCCCTTTGCTTTGTGGATATAAGCCACTCTCTAGCAGAGGGTGATGTGGATTTAGAAGACATTAATAGTTATGCAAAAAAAGCTGATAAAAATGATAGTACAAAGGACTATAGCAAGGATGATAAAGTAGACGACTCTGATAAAGTAGATGCCCATGATAGACTAGATGCCCATGATAAGGAGGATGGAGATGAGGAGACCAGCATAGAATATAGGTTGAAAATTCTAGAATGGTGGGATAGGCTGGTAGAATTATTTTAGTAGCATTTAATTTAGGAATATTTTGACTGGTATATACTATTTAAGGCTAACAAAAAATATAAGGGAAGCTATGGATAAATCTATAAATCTAGGATATCTATTCTGGTTTTGTGAAAGGAAGTAAAAAATGAAGACAAAACAAAGGCTTCTGCTTATAACCATTTTGTTAACCTTTTTTATTTGCATTGGAATAATAGGGCAAAGCTTCAATTCAAAAAAAGATGTTGAAGAAGCATTGGTATACTGGGGAATGACAGGAGATAAGGTATATGAGATTCAGCAAAAGCTCAAGCAGTGGGGATATTACAGTGGGCCTATTGATGGACACTATGGTCCAGCCACCTTTGAGGCCGTAAAAAAGTTCCAGGCCAGAAATGGCTTAGCCGTAGATGGCACCGTGGGAAGCCAAACTGCTGCTGCCCTAGGCATCAGATTGGGAGGAACATCAGGGAGTGGTGGAGGGGGAGGTTCTCAACCTTCACGAGGCGGGGATAGAGGCGGTGGTGATGTATATCTCTTAGCCAAGGCAGTTCATGGCGAGGCTAGGGGTGAACCTTACTTAGGCAAGGTAGCAGTAGCTGCTGTAGTATTAAACCGAGTGGCTGATCCCAGGTTCCCCAACACTATTGCAGGAGTAATATATCAGCCAGAGGCCTTTACAGCTGTATCCGACGGACAGATAAACTTGACTCCAGATGAAGAATCCCTTAAAGCTGCTAGAGATGCCCTAAATGGATGGGACCCCACTTATGGGGCAATATACTATTATAATCCTGCCAAGGCAACCAGTAGTTGGATATGGTCAAGGC
>JAAYTG010000159.1 GCA_012518075.1 Clostridiales bacterium
ATTATAGGTGAACCATTAAAAAGGAAAGAAGCAGTAATTTTATCAACCTATAGTCAGGTAGAGCAACTTAATAGGCTAATGGATAAAGGAAGTCCTTTAATTTTAAATAATCTTGACGAAAGATATCTTGTTTATATTGAGAAACCTATAAGCTGGAAAAGGCTCAATTTTGGACATGGAGATAAGAACAAAAGTTACTTTGAAGGGGTGATTATAATGCTCCTTGAAAATGAGGTGCTACCGTGAGAAAAATTGATCCATACCTTAATGAAAAATTAAATAGTTCAATGCAGACACCAGCAAACAACTCAGACCCTAAAATGAATGTTCTAATAAGTAGGGCTAGATCCACAGTAATGGACTCAGATTATTGGACAGTGGAAACCATTAGAGAAGGAAATAATTTGAGTGATGTAAGTGTTGCACCAAGACGATTTAAGCCCTATGGAACGCCAAACCGCATATATGAAATACATGTAAATGATGGACAGGTAGGAACCTCTGTTAGAGAGTATCCAGACAAACTAAAAGATGGCTTTGTTTATCAATTTGGATTAGGTGCGGGATCTTCTGTTGGCATAGCATTTGATGGGGAATGGAAAAAGTATAGGAAGTTATGGAGGCTAGTTACAGAGGATAAGCCTTGGATTTTCTGGGTAGACGATAAAAATATCTTGTGGAAACAATACTGGGATGAAGGGGATACAAAACGCCAGATTGATGTAGGGGTAAAGTCTGTACAGGCAATCCGAGCATGGAAGAGTATAGCTATTTCAGAGATAGATCAAGGTTTAATAGTTGGGTATATAAAACAAGATGGAACAGTGTGGTATACAAACTACTGTAGACAAGCAGATCGTTCATATATATGGGAAGGACCACGCAGATTAGAAGAGTTTACTGGTATAGCAGTTTCATTAAATTTATTTATAACAAATGATTATCGTATGGGTTTTACAATTGAAGATAATCTAAAGCAAATTCACTGGTTAATAACTGTAAGAGACTGGGCTGGTATGGCGGTTGAACAGGATAAAATTATAGCGTCTCCTAAAGCAAGAGTTCAGTTCATCCCGGTTATTTACCATAAGGCTCTAGAAGATGAAATTATTATGGCAAGGTCTTCAGCTAAGGCTGCTATGTTATTTGCTAGGACAGATAACACAGTTGTTAGCTTAGAAAATATACCAACAACTCGTATCAACGAAGAAGAGGAAGAATACCAAGACTGGGGATTCAAAGTACGAATACGATTAAACTTTGAAACTATGAATATACCAACATTTCATATAGTGGTTGCATCAACTATGTCTAGTATTAGCATAGCTAGTATTGAAGTAATTGACCATGGTTATGAATATTTGCTGACTATAGATGATATAATCCACGAATTTGGATTTAATGGAGTTGAGGGTGATATGAGTTTGTCAGTATCCAATTTTTCAAATGCGGCCGGCTATGATTATGAAATGATAAATATATTGTTTGCACCCATAAACTTGATACCACCAGCAATACCATTACCGGAAGTGGAGGGCATTTGGAATGAGTAAAGGATTGGGTCAAAATATAGTAATTAAATTCACGCAGGATTTAGTTGGTGAGGTCAGTGGTTTAAATCCAAATGCTACGTGGGAGTGGACTTCGCCTAACAGGTCTACGTCTCATAGTATGAGTAATGCTTCAGCATTTAAAGTTACTGGGCGTGAATACAAACATGTTAATGGAGAGTTGATTGATAAAACCTATTCTGTCGAAATTGTTGAAAGGCATCTAGACCATGCTGAGAATACCATTAGATTAGTTATGCATCCTCAAAGCAGATTTAACAATGTGGAAGGCAAAATAATGGTTCAGTATGATATGTCTAAGGGGAACCTGCAAGGAAAGGGAGGTTTTATAGAAAGCTTTTCTAGGGAGTTTATGCCGACAGACTTAGTTCCATTACCAGATCCATATGTAGCAGAAAGGCTAACAGTTACACCAGATGCTTTAGTAGCATTCATAAAAGTGGATATTAGAGACAGTTATAAAGAAGAAAAAATAAATGTTATGCCAAATGCATCCATAACATTTACTTATACAGGCATTATTAATCCATAGGAGGTAAAGCAGTGAATATTAAAATGGGAGCCAAGTTTCATAATCGATTTGTTATAGAAGTAAGGGATAAAGATACAGGAGCATTAAAACAAAAAGGCGTAGCCGAAAATATTCTACTTGATAGAATTTACACTAGAATTTGTAATTTTAATAGCTATTTTAGCTATATTCATTTTGGTAGTGGAACTGGGACCTTAACTCCAGACAGAACCACCCTGTTTTCATCAGTAGGTTATAAGTCTGCAGAGGATGAGGAGAAGATTAAAGCCTATCCAGTAAGCAGTGTGACAAGAAGAATACGATTAGAACCAGAGGAATATGTAGGTACAACTATAACTGAGGTGGGGGTATCTGAAGCAACAAATGCTATAAATACACATGCACTTATTAAGGATGCAGAGGGGAATCCGTTAAGCATTACAAAGAAAGATATTGATGTAATTATTATATATGCAACTATATTTATTGAACTTTCTGATGCTAATAAAATAACATTTAGTAAATATCAGGCAAATGCACTTAGTAACTATTTCATTGATAACAGTTCGATGAGTCCCAATTTACAAGTGGGGGATATTGGGGAAACTACTAAGATGAACACAATAGGTCGTTTTCTAGAAGCTTTTTCTTTAACTCGGACGGTTGATTTAACAAATAGGTCAGTTTCATTTTCGACAAGGCTCGGTATAGACGATGGTAATTATGATATAAGAGAGCTGTCACTAGGGAATATTTGCAGGGTCAATATGGAGGACTCAACGATATGGAGTGG